>JAIVJN010000096.1 GCA_020200025.1 Acidobacteriota bacterium
TGGAACGGCTCAGCCTGTCAGGTCATCGTGGCCAACGACAGCGCCACGCAGGCTTCCCAAGTGGTCGGCCAGATTACGACGGTTGGCGGCAATTTCTGCGTGCGGCTCTACGACGTGGGCACCCTCACCAGGGAAATCTCGTACGACGTCAGCGTCGTTCATCCCTAACAGCCCGTGGTGAAAGCCCCGGCGAGCACCGAGACCGGTGAGACGCCCCGCTGGCAAGGCACGACGACTGAGAATATGCGGTCATATTTGAGGGAGGAGCAACGCAGTTCGCGGGGATGGATCACCGGTCGAATGCCGGCGGGACTTTTCACCACGAACTGCTAACCAACGATGCACAAGGCAGAAGTCGCTCCCGGCTCAGAACGTCGAGCCGACCGCAAAGCGGAAGGTGAACCGTTTCGCGGGATCGAGGTTGTTGTCGAGCACATTGCCGCGCTGCGGGTTCATCGCAAAGATCAGCCGGAACGGCACGTTCAGCACCGGCATGAAGAATCGAACCTCGGCACCCGTCGACGTCTTGAAGGCGCTCGCGCGGCCGATGGTGACCACCTGGGGGGCGGGCGCGTTCGGGTCGCGCAATCCGCTCTGCGCGAACGGGTCGATGAGCGAGGCACCAGTTGACGAGACGCGTGTGACGTCTTCCCACCGTCCGAATCCCTCACCCTGGTTACGCACCTGACCGGCGTCGTAGAAGAAAATCAGGCGCACGGGGCCGGCGATCTGCACCATGTACTCGGCGTTGAACAACAGGCTCTTGTTGCCCCCGAGCACGAGTTGCGTGGCGGGGTCGCGCGGGCCGATCGACCGCACATCGAAACCGCGGATGCTGTACTCGCCGCCCTGAAACAGCCGCTCGAAGAGCGGCAGATAGTCGGTCGACCCGTAGGTGCGCACGTATTCGACTTGCCCGCGTAGGCCCACCGACGTGCGGCTGGTGTGGCGCATGAACGCCACGGCTTCGAACTTCGGTTTCACGAAGCTGGTGTTGCCACCGAGACCCGCGAGGTCCATCGACATCGTGACGCGGCGCCCCGTGTTCGGGAAGATCGGGTTGTCGACCGTGTTGAACACGAAGCTCGGCACCACTTTGCTGATCGTGCGCACGCCGCCCGCTCCGATGAGCAACGAGTCGCGGAGGAACGGGTTCTGCGCCTGGATGACGGGATCGAAATAGAACTGATTGAGATCCGTCACCCTGACCTGCTCGTAGCTATAGGTCAGGAACAACCGCGAGAAGTCCGCGACCGGAAAGCCGAAGAGGACGTTGCCGCCGGTGGACTTCTGCGTGAACTGGTTGATGTACTGGATGCTGCGCCGGAAGATATCGACGCCGCCCGTAATGTTGCGGTCGAAGAGGAAAGGCTCGGTAAATGCGAGCTGGTAGTTCTCGGCGCGCGAGCCCGCCTGCAGCGAGAGCGTGAGTGACTCGCCGCGGCCGAGAAAATTCGACGTCTGGAACGATAGCTGACCGAAGAATCCTTCGAACTGTGAGACGCCGGCGCCAAACGTGAGCTGGTTACGGTTCTGCTCTTCGAGCTTGAGGGTGACGTCGACCTCGTTCTTCGAGTTCGGCGTTTTCTGGACGTCGATGCCGTTCGAGCCGGGTGGCCCTTGCTCTTCCAGATTCTTGAAATAGCCCAGTTGATTGAGGCGACGCACGCTGTACTTCAGCGATTCGGTGTTGAAGACGCCGCCTTCCACGAGCCGCAGCTCGCGCCGGATGACATTGTCCCGCGTCGTCGTATTGCCGGTGAACGTGATGCGATTGACGAAGTACTGTTCACCTTCCTGCAGCCGCAGCGTGACGTCGACGTTCGGGACCGCCGAGCCGGCCAGGGGCCCTTCAGCCGCCTGCTGCGGCTTGAGATCGGGCAGACCGGTCATCTCGAAATAGCCGCCCGCCCCATACACCTCGCGCGCCTTGATGAAGAAGTCCCGTACGCGCTTCTCGCTGTACCAGTCGCCGGTCTTCTGCTTGTAGAGCGGACGCAGAAACTCGCTCTTGACGACCGTATTGCCGTCGAATGCCACCTCGCCCACACGGTAACGGGGGCCCTCGGTCACGGGGATGCGCAGTTGAATCCACCGCGTTTCCTTGTCGGCTGAGTCTGCCAGCGTCTTGATCTCTGGCTGCCCGACGCGAGCCTCGACGTATCCCTTGTTGCGGTAGTGCTCGACGACCTTCTCGGCGTCCTCTTCGAACTTCGCTTCCTGATAGGTGCCGCGGCTGGTGATCCAGGAGAGGAACCAGTGCTCCTTGGTGTTCTTCATCCGGCGTTTGAGCGTGCCGTCGCCGATCGCCTCGTTGCCGACGAACTCGACGTCGCGGATCTTCACCTTGGGACCCTGGTCGACGTTGAAGACCACCTTGACCAGCTTGGGGCCGCCCGGCAACTCCTCGGTCGAGGTCGTGACCTCGGCGAACTCGTAGCCCTTCTCGGCCATCATCTCGCGGAGAAGCCCGCTGGTCCGGCGAATCTGGCTCTGATCGAGAAACGAGTCGAGGCGGAGCGAGATGCCCTTCTCGCGCATCTTCTCGTCCACTTTGGTGCGGTCGACCTTGCCGGTCCCGGTGTAATCGACGATCTTGATGCGCGGCCGTTCTTCGAGATGGAAGATCACGTGCTTGCCGACAACCCCGTTCCCGTAGGGGGCGTCATTGACCTCGATCCAGAGATTGTCGAGGAAGCTGGTGGCCCAGAGCCGTTTGAAATCCTCGACGAGCGCCTTCTCGGTGTCTTCCGTGTAGGGCAGCCACACGCCGTCGCTCGGACGACTCACCTGGGCGACGCTTTGGATGTAATACAGATAGGTCTGCGGCTCGATCAGCGACTCGTTGACCGGCTCGAACACGAGCTGCAGCGTGCGAAAGATCGGACCCGCGTTAGCCGGGGGCAGCCGCGCTGGCTGCGCCGCCCCCTGCGTCGGTGCAGCGGCCGACGGGATCGAAGATGCCGGCTGTGCCTCGGCCGGCGGCTGCGCCGTGGCGGTCGACACATCGCTGACGAGCGCCAGCACACACAAGACAAGCGTCAATGGCCACATGGTCGAGAATGTCCGCCCGTCGATGCTCGGCATGGAACGGGGGCGGGCCTGGCGGCGAGCACACACCTCGCGTCGCGCGACCTGAACCCGCGATTTTACTGCACGTTCAGACGTTCGTAGACAGCCGGCGGCCTGCGGTGACCGGCTGACCCGCCGGGCGATACGCCAGTTGGCCGCCCTCGAGGTAGACCTCGATCTCGCCGTCCCGTCCGGCGTCACCACCACTTTCATGCGTCGATCGAACAGATTGTGGTTCAGCTGGTCGACGAGGAGACCCAGAATCGTGCGGAGGTCGTCGTCGGACAGCGCGTCGAAGACGATGAGCTCGTCGACGCGGTTGATGAACTCCGGATTGAAGGTGCGCTTGACCTCGCCGAGCACCATCTCCTGCACGCTCTTTTGAATCTCGCCCTGCTCGGCGGACTGGAAGCCGAGCGACGTCTTCTTCTGGATGAAGCGAGCGCCGATGTTCGAGGTCATGATGAGGATCGCGTTCTTGAAGTTCACGCGATTCCCCAAACCGTCGGTGAGGTGACCGTCCTCGAAGACCTGCAGCAGGATGTTGAAGATGTCGGGGTGCGCCTTCTCGATCTCGTCGAGCAGGACGACCGAGTAAGGATTCCGCTTCACCTTCTCCGTGAGCTGACCGCCCTCTTCGTGGCCCACGTAGCCCGGCGGCGAACCGATGAGCTTGGACACCGAGTGCTTCTCCATGTACTCCGACATGTCGAAGCGAATGAGCGCGTTCTCGCTGCCGAACAGGAACTGAGCCAGGGCGCGAGCGAGCTCGGTCTTGCCGACACCGGTCGGTCCGAGGAACATGAAGCTTCCGACCGGCCGGTTCGGGTTTTTCAGACCGGCCCGCGAACGACGGATGGCACGCGAGACGGCCGAGATCGCTTTCTCCTGACTGATCACCCGGCGGTGAAGGTCCTGCTCCATCCGCAAGAGCTTGTCGCTTTCGTCCTGATTGATCGAGGAGAGCGGTACACCGGTCCACTTCGAGACGACTTCGTCGATCTCGCTGCGCGCGACCACGACCTTGCGGGCGCTCGAGCGAACATCGAACTTCTCGCGGACGAACTGCAGGTTCTCGCGCGCCACTTGCTCCTGCTCGCGGTAGAACTGCGCCTTGTCGAAGTCCTTCGCCGAAACGGCACTCTCCATCTGCTCGACGGCGACCCGGATGCTGCGGTTGATCTCGCCAAACTCCTCGCTATATCCGGCCTCGCGCAGCTTCGCGCGCGCCCCCGCCTCGTCGATGAGATCGATGGCCTTGTCGGGCAGGAAGCGGTCGGTAATGTAGCGGCTCGACTGATACACCGCGGCGTCGATCGCCTCGCGTGTGTACTCGACATGGTGGAAGTGCTCGTAGCGGTCCTTGATCCCGATGAGAATCTCGATCGTTTCACGCTCGGTGGGCGGATCAACCTTGATCGCCTGGAAGCGTCGCTCGAGCGAGCGATCTTTTTCGATGTACTTGCGATACTCGGAGGGCGTCGTCGCGCCGATGCAGCGGATTTCGCCGCGTGAGAGTGCGGGCTTCAGGATGTTGGCGGCATCGAGCGAGCCCTCGGCCGAGCCAGCGCCCACGAGCGTGTGCAACTCGTCGATGAAGACGATGATGTTCGGGTTGTCCGTGAGCTCCTTCATGATCGCCTTGAGGCGCTCTTCGAACTGCCCCCGATACTTCGTACCCGCGACAATGAGCGAGATGTCGAGCGCGAGAATGCGCTTATCGGCCAGGAAATGGGGCACGTCGCCGTAGACGATCTTCTGCGCCAGGCCTTCGACGATGGCGGTCTTGCCAACGCCGGGCTCACCGATGAGCACGGCATTGTTCTTCGTGCGGCGGCAGAGCACCTGCTGGACACGCTCGAGCTCGTAATCCCGACCAACCAGCGGGTCGAGCAGATTCTTCATCGCCGCTTCGGTGAGATCGCGGCTGAACTCGGCGAGGAGCGGCGTCTCTTTCACCCTCGTCAACGTCGTTTTTTCGTTCAGGAGCTGGACGATGTCTTCGCGCACCTGGTGCAGCCGCATCCCCTTTTCCATGAGGATGGTCGCGGCGACCGAGCGCTCTTCGCGAAGGATGCCGAGCAGCAGATGCTCGGTCCCGATGTAGTTGTGCAGTAGCCGATCGGCTTCTTCGGCCGCGTACTGCAGCACGCGCTTGGTTTCGGCGCTGAAGGGAATCTCCACCGAGGTAGAGACTTTCTCGCGAAAGACCGTGCGCCCTTCGATCTCTTTGCGAATGTTTTCCAGGGAGAGATGCGACCGCGCAAAGATGCGGCTGGTCAGGCCCTTCCCTTCGCGGATCAGGCCCAAAAGCAAGTGCTCCGTCTCGATTGAGATGCTGCCGAGCTGGCTTGCTTCATAGCGGGCAAAGAAGAGCACCCGCCTGGCTCTTTCCGTATACCGCTCGAACATCCGGCCGCCTATCTCATGCCGAGGGGGTAGTCCGTCCCTCTCTGCAGTCGATTATACGGCATCGATCCACAGTAACGAAAGCGTCTCATTGCGCTAAGTGCTGGAGAGACGGGACTTCGCCGATTTGGATCACCTTGGCCGAGGTTGGGCCGGGTCGGGCGGGCGGCGCTCGTGGGTGCGCGGCCGCGTCGGGGGGACGAGCTGGCGACGCGGTTGGGCAACTGCCAAAGGCGAGAAGACACCAGTCAGAGGCAGAAAATGACACGCCCTCCTGCCTCGACTCTGACGCCACCAGCCATCCCGAGCCGCTCGCGAGGGCTCAGGTGGGGAGACCCGCGAGGCGCGACGCCAGCGTCCCCAGCGAGGAATAATCCTCGTCGCCTCCGCCGGATGCGATCAGAGTGGTGACGAGCTGTTGAACGAGCGCGGTCACCGGTGCCGGCACTCCGGAAGCGCCGAGCGCGTCGGTGGCAATGCGGAGGTCCTTGGCGAAAAGGGCCGTGCGAAAGCCCGGCGTGAAACGCCCGGCCAGCACGCGCTCTCCGTGCACGTCGAGGACACGGCTCGCCGCAAACCCGCCGAGCAGCGCCTCGCGGACGACCGCCGGGTCGACGCCCGCCTTGCGGGCCAGGGCGAACGCCTCACCCACGGCGGCCAACGTGCCGCCGATGACGAGCTGATTGCACGCCTTGCAGATCTGCCCGGCGCCCGATGGGCCCAAGTAACGGATGCGCTCTGGATTGCCCATGGCCTCGAACAGCGGGCGCGCCCGGTCGAATGCGTGGCGGTCGCCGCCGACCATGATCGACAAGGTCGCATCCACGGCGCCGATTTCTCCGCCGCTCACCGGCGCGTCGAGAAGCGTCGCACCGGCTTCCGCCGCCCGCGCCGCCAACACACGCGTCGTCGCCGGCGCGATCGTGCTCATGTCGATGAGCAACGTACCTGGCTCAAGGGCAGAGAAGACACCGCGCTCCGCCGCGAACACCTGCTCCACGTCGGGCCCATCCGGCAACATGGTGATGAGGGTGCGGGCGCGGCGGGCGACCTCGGCGGGCATCTCCGCGGTTTCGGCACCGAGCTCGGCGAGCACCTCCACCGCCGTGCGGCTGCGGTTGTGAACGATGAGCGAGAAGCCTCGCTTGAGAAGGTTGCGCGCCATCGGCTGGCCCATCCGACCGAGGCCGATGAATCCGACAGGCTCGGCAGATGTAGTCATGCGCGACAGCATGCCATACCCGTCACTCGCGGGCAGATGGGGCTGGTTCGGCGGGTGGGGCGGGTGCGGCTGGTGAGGCTGGCGGGTGGGTAGGGTTGCTCGGGCGATGGGACTGATCGCGTGAATCGGGCTCGCGGGACGATGAGGGACAGAGCGAAGACACGGTCGGCCGTCCCTTATGGCTTTCCGCCTGCCTGCCGTGCCGTCTGCCGTGTGCCGTGTGCCGCCTGTCCGCGGCGGCGAGGCGGCCGAGACCGCGCCGGAGCTCGCGGGCGGCTCGAGTGAGCGAAGGCGGGCCGCCTGCCGTCCGCTACGCCTTCACCACGCGCAAGTCGTGGCGCGGGCGGCCCGACGGATCGGCACGGTCTCCCGCTTCAAGGCACGTGGCCCGCTCGAGCATCTCGGCGATGTGCGGTGCCATCATCTGCATCGTCTTCACGTGGTCGGCCGAGAAGCGGTTGCGCCCGTAGAGGGTGATGACGCCGGTCAGATGATCGCCGTGCACGAGCGGCACGGACAAGCAATAGCGCAGGTCAGCCGACACGCGCTGAACGCCAAGATCGAGCCGCGCATCAGAGTTCACCATCGGTTGGCGATGCGCCGCGACCCATCCACTCAGATGCTGGCCGAGCCCCATCGAGAGCGCACCGAGCTCAGAGGCACTGGCGCCGGCGGCAAACCGCGCGACAATCTCATCGCCTCGAGCCGAGGCAACGAAGATCACGCAGCTCTTGGCCGGATTCAGGCGCTGAAGATGTGTCCAGGCCAACTGCGCGACGTCGCTGACCGTCGGCTGACCCGCGACGACGCGCGAGAGGCTCATCAGCGTCAGGAGCTCACGCGGCAATGAGGACTGGTCGGCGGAGGTGGCGGGCACGAGAGCCGGCGAGGCCTCGACAGCCACGGACCGGGTGATACGCCGAACCGCCTCGTCGAGTCCGTTGCGCGCTGCGGCGTCGAGCGCCGTCGATCGGTAGACGCGCACGAAGGCATCCACGGCCTGCGGGTCGTACATCTTCCCTCGACGCTCGATGATGATGGCGAGCGCCTCCTGATCGGTCCGGGCGGCGTGGTACGGGCGGTCCGATGTCACGGCGTCGAAGCAATCGACCACCGACAGAATCCGGGCCCCGATGGGAATCTCGTCACCCTTCAGACCGCGCGGGTAGCCGCTGCCGTCCCAGTTCTCGTGATGGCTGCGAACGATGGGCACGACGGGATAGGGAAACTCGATCGAGGACAGGATGTCGGCGCCGACATCCACGTGGAGCTTCATCGTCTCGAACTCGGCCGGCGTGAGCGCGCCGGGCTTGTTGAGAATCCGCTCGGGCACCGCCAGCTTGCCCGTGTCGTGCAGCAGGGAGGCCGTCTGAATCGCTTGCAGCACGGCGGGATCCTCGACGCCCAGCTCGCGCGCCAGGGAGAGCGCAAACCTCTGCACCCGGCGCACGTGATGGCTGGTCGCGCCGTCCTTGGCCTTGATGGCCGCCGAGAGCGCCTCGATCGTCGAGAGGTAGAGGCGGTCGACTTCGGCGACGTGCCGCTGCGCATCGCCTACGCGCCCGAGCCACGAGCGCATGGCGATTTGGAACATCACGAGCAGCGGCAAGACCGCGGCAAGCGCCAGCACGCTCACGGAGCGCACCGCGACAACCAGGAAGAACGAGGCGGATGCTGCCGCGAAGTGACACAGCGAGATGCCGGCGAAGTGCCGCTGCCACAGTCCGAGCACGGGCTGGTCACGCTCGAGACTTACGGCAATCGCCGTGAGCCCGGAGTTCACCACGAAGTAGAGCGTCGTCAACACCACCAGCGGGAGCACGATGGCTGCCGAGGAAATGGAGCTTTCATTCGAGAGTGATGGGGCGCCGATCATCGCAAAGAAGGCTTGCGCACCGATCCAGAGGGCCAAAGGCGGGCACGCGATGTTGAAGATCAGGCGCTGGGCGGTATGCCCACTGCGCCACGAGATGAGAAAGCTATCGATGGCGATGGCCACGGTCGCGGGAGCGGGGCCGAACAGCAGAGCCGAGCTGAAGAAGAAGGTGTCCGACACCGAGACCTGGACCGGGACGCCCGGCACGCGAAGCGCGAAGGTGCCTGCAACGGTTGCCAGCACGCCAAGTGTGATCCACTGCAGCGGCTGCGGGGTGTACGGCAGCGCCGCAAGTGAGTGGGCCATCACCAGCAGACCGGCCACACCGACCACGCCGACGAAGAGACGAAGGGCGCCCGCCCGCCCCATGGTGCCGGGCCTCATCCGCACGAGCCGTTGGAGAGCAGTTCCGATCGCCATAAGCTATTGCTCGTGGTGCTCGTCGCCCCAGATGATCTGGTAGCCCTCGCTGGTATCGTGATCGCCCCAGATGATTTGCTGACCCGAAGGGTCGATGATCTGGTCGCCCCATTCGATCTCGCTGTCCGCGGTCCAGGCTGAGATCGCACCCCACACGATTCGCGTCACAGGCGTCGACGAGAGCACGTTGGTTACGCCCATCAGATTGAGCTGATCCAGCGGCAGGCGCGATGGATCGGCCCATACGAAC
>JAIVJN010000498.1 GCA_020200025.1 Acidobacteriota bacterium
GCATGGTGCCTCAGGCGCAGCTTACCGCCTCAGAGGAATCCCTTCGATTATTCCACGTCTGGCGTCTCTGCCACGGCCCTGCGCCGCGCCAACCCTGGCGCGTTCGACACCGCCGGTCAGACAGGTGCTGGGGCGGCCCAGCGGCGAGGTCGATGTACAACGCACCCATAGCGAAAGTTGAATCATGGCCAAGTCGAAAAAGCCACGTCTCGAAACACCGCTCGCCATCGATCCGAATAGCCGCGCCACCGTCTCCGGGCCGGCAGACCCGAAGCAACTCGTAGACTCTGAAGACGACCTCACGGCGAAGATGGCGGCCACGCAGCAATTGGCCGCGACCCTGCCCTTCAACGCCAACAAGGCGCTCGAGTACGACTCAGAGGCCGCGATCCATCCCGAACCGGGGGTGTCCATCGAGCCTGCAGACCCCATCGTCGGGTCGAGCACGGTTCAGGAAAAGAACGGGTCTGACAAAGTCGGCAGCGGTGGACCCGTTATCGGCGAGAACAAGACGAACGGCACCCTTGATCGCGTGCGGGTGGATTCGAGCCAACGGACGCTGACCACCAATCAGGGCGTCCCCGTTGCCGACAACCAGAACTCGCTGAAAGCCGGGTTGCGCGGACCGACCCTCCTCGAAGACTTCATCCTGCGTGAAAAGATCACGCACTTCGACCACGAGCGGATTCCCGAGCGCATCGTCCACGCGCGCGGCTCGGCGGCGCACGGCGTCTTCCAGTGCACCAAGGCGCTCGGCGAGTTCACCAAGGCGTCACTGTTTGCCGAGGTCGGCAAAGAGACGCCCGTGTTCGTGCGCTTTTCCACGGTATTGGGCGAGCGCGGGTCGACAGACACCGCCCGTGACGTTCGCGGCTTCGCGGTGAAGTTCTACACGGACGAGGGCAACTGGGATCTGGTCGGCAACAACATCCCGGTCTTCTTTATCCAGGACGCGATGAAGTTTCCGGATCTCGTGCACGCCGCCAAGCCGGAGCCGCATTTCGCCATGCCGCAGGCGGGCACGGCGCACGACACCTTCTGGGATTTTGCCTCGCTCATGCCTGAGATCACACACATGTTGATGTGGGCGATGTCCGACCGCGCAATCCCGCGGAGCTATCGGATGATGCAAGGCTTTGGCGTGCACAGTTACCGGCTGGTCAACGACGCCGGGGCGTCGACGTTCGTCAAGTTTCACTGGAATCCCGTCGCCGGAACACATTCGCTCGTCTGGGACAGAATTGGTGCCGTTGATGCCGGTCGGCCGTCTGATGCTCAATCGCAATCCGGACAACTTCTTCGCCGAGACGGAGCAGGTGGCCTTCTGCACCGCGCATGTCGTCCCCGGCATCGATTTTTCGAACGATCCCTTGTTGGCGGGACGCATTCATTCCTACGTTGACACGCAGATCTCGCGCCTGGGCGGGCCGAACTTCCACGAGATCCCGATCAATGCGCCCGTAGCGGCGGTGCACAACAATCAGCGGGATGGCATGCACCGGCAAGCCATCAACCGCGGTCGCGTCGCCTACGAGCCGAACTCGCTGGGTGGCGGATGTCCGTTTCAAGCCGGCGCCAAAGGATTCGTCTCGTTCGCTGACAAGATGGAGCCCGAGGCCAGCAAGCTGCGCGGCAAGCCCGAGCGGTTTGCCGAGCACTATGCCCAGGCGCGTCTGTTCCTCGATAGTCAAACGCCACCCGAGCGCGCGCACATCATCAACGCGTTTCGCTTCGAGCTGTCACGGGTGCAGACCCCTGCGGTCCGGGAGCGGATGGTGTCCGGCTTGATGAACGTCGATCGCGAATTCGCCGAAGCGGTGGCGACCGGTCTTGGGATGCGAACCATGCCCGCGCCGATGCCCAAGGTGCTCGAGACGGACGTGACGCCCGAAGTCGAAGCGTCGCCGGCGCTGTCACTCATGGCTCGACCCGGCGATGGCAGCATCAAGGCACGGCGCGTCGCCATCCTAGTCGCCGACGGTGCGGAGAGTCAGTCGCTGGAGGTGCTCACTAGCGAACTGCTCGCCGCCGGCGCTGTTCCGCGATTCGTCGGGGGTCGCCTCGGTGAGGTGATGCTGACCGGCGGTGCACGGCAAGTCGACACCACCATTGAGGCCATGCCGTCGGTGCTCTGGGACGCCGTCGTCATTCCGGATGGTGAGGACGCGGTCGAACAGCTTGGCATCGACGGCCGAGTGCTCGAATTCGTCAAGGACCAGTATCGTCACTGCAAGCCGATGCTGGCGATTGGGTCGGCGACTGGTCTGCTGCAGAGGGCAGGCATTCCTGAAACGCTGGTCTCGGGTCAGGCGGACCCCGGCTTGCTTCTAATGGAAGGCGACGATGCCACCCGCATCGCCGCGTTCATCGCCGCGATCGCCAAACATCGACACTTCGAACGCGAAACGGATCCGCCGCGCGTGTAGTGTCGCACCATCAACCACAAAGGAGACGACATGGCTGACGCCAAGACGCTACACGAGGCCTTCATCGACGAACTGCGTGACGCCTACGATGCCGAGAAGCAACTGCTGAAGGC
>JAIVJN010000097.1 GCA_020200025.1 Acidobacteriota bacterium
GTCTTCAAGCCTGCAAGCCTTCAAGCCTTCAAGCCCTCAAGCCCTCAAGCCCTCAAGCCCTCAGCTTGCTGTTCCGATACCCATAGGACGCGTAGATGGCGATGCCGATCACGAGCCACAAACCGAAGCGCTCCCACGCTTGATACGGCAGCCCCACCATGATGAACAGGCACGCCGCGACGCCCAACGGTGCCACCATCCAGACGAGCGGCACCCTGAAGGGTCGTGGCCGTTCAGGCTCGCGCACCCGCAGCACGAGCACGCCCGCGCACACGAGGGCAAACGCAAACAGCGTCCCGATGTTGGTGAGATCGTAGGTCTCGGCCGCATCGCCGACGAGCGACGCCAGGGCGACGAGCACGCCCGTGAACAGGGTCGTGACATAGGGAATGCGCGTCCGCTGGTCGACGCGCGCCGCCCAGGCGGGCAGCAGCCCATCGCGAGCCATGGCAAAGAAGATGCGCGGCTGTCCGTACTGAAAGACGAGCAAGACGGCCGTCATCGACACCGCGGCGCCGAGCGCCACCACCCATCCCACGCCGGTGTAGCCCGTCAACTCGAGCGCCCGCGAGAGCGGATCGGCGACCGCCAGTTGCTGATACGGCACCATGCCGGTCAACACGATGCCAACGAGCACGTAGATGAGGGTGCAGACCGCCAGCCCACCAAGGATGCCGATGGGCAGGTTGCGCTGCGGATCGCGCGTCTCCTCGGCCGCCGTCGAAATGGCGTCGAAGCCGATGTAGGCGAAGAACACGATGGCGGCACCCTGATGGATCCCGGTAAACCCGTTCGGGGCAAAGGGCGCGTAGTTGGACGAATCGATGCTCGTCAGCCCCACGGCGAGGAAGAGGGCAAGCGCTAGCAGCTTGACGACGACCATCACGGTGTTGGCGCGCGCGCTCTCGCGCGCTCCGCGCAGCAGAAGCCATGTCACGGCCATCACAATCGCGAAGGCCGGAAGATTGACGAGCAGCGGCACGCCGAACACTCGGGGCGCTGTGTCGATCAGACCGCGCACGTCTGGGTTCGCACTGAGTAGAGCGGTGCGATACCCCGTCGACAGCCAGACCGGCATCTCGATGGAGAATCCCCGAAGCAACGTCGTGAAGTAATCGCCCCACGAAATGGCGACTGCCACGTTGCCGACCGCATATTCGAGAATCAAGTCCCAGCCGATGATCCAGGCAACGAGCTCGCCGAGCGTGGCGTAGGCGTAAGCGTAGGCGCTCCCCGCCTGCGGAATCATCGAGGCCAACTCGGCGTAGCACAAGGCGGCGAGCGCACAGGCGCCGCCGAGCAGCAGGAAAGAAAAGACGAGCGCCGGGCCGGCGCCGTAACGAATGACCGACCCATCCGGCCCCACCTGTCCCGCCGCCGCCGTGCCAATCGCCCCGAAAATGCCCGCGCCGATCACCGCCCCGATCGCGAGCATCACCAGATCGCCGGCGCCGAGCACGCGCTTGAGCGACGGTCCGGGGCCCGTCTCGAGCAGCGACGCGATCGGTTTGCGTTGAAAGAGTTGAGTCACAGGTCGGACAGGCTATCGGACTCTAGTCCAGAGTGCAAAGCGACAGAAGGAACCTGGTTGCTCTCATGTACTGCGAGAGCAACCAGGTTCCTTAGATCGCGAATCCATACAGCGACTCATCCGATGCCACGACCATCTCGCCGGCCGGCGAAAACGTGATCCCGATCAGGCTGCGCCCCGCCACGACGAGCTCGGGTGCCAAGTCTGGCCGAACCCGATAGACGCCGTTCCACCCCGCGAGCGCCTCGACGATGTGCAAGACACCGTCGGGGCTGAAGGCGAGCCCCTGCGGCCGACCGAATGTCGCCGCGAGGCTTTCCACATGTCCCGAGGCGTTCAGCCGGTACACGCGATCGCGAGGCGCCAAGGTGGGCGCCGTGACGTAGAGCGCCTGGTCCGGTCCCATGGCCAGATGGAACGCGGCTACGCTCGGGGGCAAGCTCGCGAACGTTCGGGTCGCGCCCTTGAGATCCAGATGGAAGATCGTGCCCGACCGATCGCCGACAAAGAGCGTCCCGTCCGGCGCGAACGCCAACCCACACGCCCGACCGAGACCCGACCCCACCACTTCGAAGCGGCCATCGTCGAACACCTTCGACACCGTGCCGGCGAAGCGGCTCGACACGTACAGCGTGGCCTCGCGGTCGAGTGCCATCGAGGTCGCATTCACGATGCCCGACACGAGAGGCTCGCGCACGCCGGCCGGGTCGATGCGAAAGATCGAGACCGCGACTTCCTGCCCGCGCGCCCCGCTGTAGGTCGCGTACGAACGGCCGGCACGGTCGATGACGGGACTGTCGACCTGATGGAAGCCCGTGGCGAGCAGCGTTCCGACGTCGAGCACGGCGAGCGTTCCCGGCAGGGCGGCGAGCTCGACATCGGTTGGCCCACCCTCGAGCGGGTCGGGCGCTTCTACGATGAGCCGTTCGCCCGAGGCAAAGACCACGAGAGCGGCGCGGCCGCCAACCGTGACGCCGCTGGGGACGTCGCCCAGGGGAAGACGCGAGCCCACTATCGAGAAGCGTGCTCCAGGCACCACGCGCGCCGGATCGAGGCCGCTCACCGACGGAGGCCCGGCCCCACGAGACATGCGCTCGATCGTACTCGTTGGCGGTGCCTGCGTGCAGCCTTTCGAAACGAAACCTGGTTTCGTTTCGGCGGCGCGTTTGGGCACTTAGTACCCCGCTCCATAATTACGGTGACGCATCGAGGGCGGCGAGGCGCCCGGCTGGCTAGGCGCGACGACTGAGAATACCGGGGGTATTTGAAGGAGGAGCAACGACGCCAGGCGGGATCCATCGCCGGCCGAATGCCACCGTAATTATGGAACGCGGTACTTAGCTCTCGTCGAGCTCGAGGTTCCAGTACAGGTAGTCGCGCCAACTATCGGGTGCGTCACGCAGCCCGATCGTGATACGAATCGCCGGTGCCGAGCTCGGACGACGAGGATGACGCACCAGGTGCATACCGGCTTCCTCGGGCGTTCGTCCGCCCTTGCGGCGGTTGCACGTCACGCAGCACGTGACAATATTTTCCCAGTCTTTGCGGCCTGCCTGCGACACAGGAATGACATGGTCGAACGTGAGATCGGTCGTGGGGTGCGACTTCGCGCAGTACTGGCAGGTATACGAGTCGCGGGCGTAAATATTCGCCCGGGAAAAAGGGACGTAATCAAACCTCTTTCTGATTTTGACGTAGCGCAGGAGCCGAATCACCGAAGGCAGCTTCAGGCTGAACGAGACGGCGCGAATCTCGCGATCGTGGACCGCAATGATCTCTACCTTTCCCTGGCACCACAGCGTGATCGCTTTCTGCCAGTGGACGACCTTCAGCGGTTCGTAGCTCGCGTTGAGGAGGAGCGTTTGCTCCATGGCACTCCAAGTGTCGAACGAACGCGGCTCGGCTGTCAAGCCTTGAGCCTCTGTAAAAGGCTCGTAACGCGGGAGTTAGGGCGTTTCTCGCATTCTCCCTGCGGCCTCGAGGACGCGCCAAGCCGACTGCGGGAGGGCGCGTGCACCGAGGTCGTGCGCATGATCCTCGTCCTGCTCGTGACAGGACTTGCGGGGGCCTGCGCCTCCTCGACCGGTGCGGTGCCTCGTCCATTCCCCACGCCCCGAGGCGCGGGACGGGGGGCGACGACAGACGCCGACGTGCCGCGGCCCTTGCCAGCGACTGCCCGCCCTGGCGACGCTGGCGAGAAAGTCCCCGACGGATATGCGCTTTCGGGCACGGCCCTTTCGCTGCGCGGGGTGCCATATGTGAATGGCGGCAGCACACCGTCTGGCTTCGATTGCAGCGGCTTCGTGCAATACGTGTTCGGCCAGAACGGCTTGGCGCTCCCCCGCGAGGTGCGCGATCAGTTTCGTCTCGGCCGAACCGTCGATCGCGATCGTCTCGAAGCGGGCGATCTGGTTTTCTTCACCACGATCGCGCCGGGAGCGTCCCACGTCGGCATCGCGCTCGGGGGCGATCAATTCGTGCACGCGCCGAGCCGGGCGGGTGTGGTGCGTGTCGAGCACCTGAGCGCGCCCTACTGGAGCGCCCGCTACGTCGCGGCGCGAAGGATCGACTGATTTGGGACGGGATCGATCAGGCCGCGATGGGAGGCGCGATCGCAGGCGCGACCCGGGTGCCCGACTCGAAGAACTGGCGCATCTGCAGATCCGTTTCGCAGAAACTCGTGGCGACACCGCAGGTATCGAGCGGCGTCACCTGCACCTCGCCGATTTCCGGGGCCGCAGGCTGCGGGTCGAGGACCTCGCGGTAGCGCCGAGGGTAGGACGGAAAAGGGCGGAACGTGAGGCCGGCGATTCCCCCGTAGCGGGCGACGAGGCCTGAGAAGTCGTCGTGCAAGAACTCGAGCAACTCGTGGTCTGGTGCCGACGCCAGATAGTGCTGAACCATGGCCGCGACCTCTTCGAAGAAGTGCGGTCCGTGAATGGATTGCGACGGCTGGCCGTCAGCGCGCTCGAATACCCGCAGCCCTGCGCCCGACGGATCGATGTGATAGAGCTCGTGGACGACGGTGTCGAGCTTGGCCACCCACGCCGGCGTTCCTTCGGGATAGAGCGTCCGCTTGCGCGAGCGCGTCAACGACTGGTCGCAGAATCGCGGGATCGCAAAGGAGATGAGGTAGGCGATCTGCGCGCCATCGACCGCGACCCTCGGCGACTTCGTCACGAACCAGTCGGATCGACGCGTAATGCGGCCGCTCTGACGATCTCGCCAGAAGAAGTAGCCCGGATCGCTGTCAGGAAGTGTCAGGCAGTGACAACTTGCATACGGCCCGTCCGCGCCCGTGCGCCCGGGTCTTGCAAAAACGAGCACGCGGTCGAGGTCGATGAAATTCAGACTGGGGACGCGCGCCACGATGTCGTGCATCAACCGACTGATGTGGCCCGTGTAATTGACCCCGGTAAGCGGTGAGTGTCGGGTGCGGCCGAGCGGCTGACACGCGTTCACGAACGGCTGTCTCCTACGACGAGGACGTCGATCGATGGTTCCTTGACATGCGAAGGATCGGATACCGCGAGTTGCGTCAAAGTGTCTGCCAGCCGGTGCTGCATGGTCTATGCCGGCGGTGCTCCAGTCGATGGTGGCGCCGATCGGTCTGCCGGCGACGCGGATCCTGGCATCAGTCCGGGCGGCGGCGTCGCAGGTGTGCTTTCGGCGGCACGGATTCGCATTCGCCGCAAGATAATCTGCTGCCTCCGGCTCAGCCTTATCGACGGCCGCGCGGGATTGAGCTCGCGCGGGTTGATGATAGCGCCGGCCAGCAAAGCCGCCTCACTGGGCACGAGCGCTGAGGCCGGTTTGTCGAAGTATGCGCGCGACGCGGCCTCGCACCCGAAGATGCCGTCGCCCCACTCAATCACGTTGAGATAAATCTCGAGGATCCGCCGCTTGGAAAGCTCTGCTTCGAGGCGACGCGTGATGAGCAGCTCTTTCAGCTTTCGCACGGGATTGCGCGAGGGCGAGAGATAGAGATTCTTCGCCAACTGCTGTGTGATCGTGCTCGCGCCGCGCGCGAAGCGGCCTTCCTCCCAGTTCATCTCGAGCGATGCGCGGATCTGCTCGAGATCGATGCCTTCGTGCTCGAAAAAGGCGCTGTCCTCCGCGACCAGCACGGCACGCTTCAACGAGGATGAGATTTGTCCGTACGCCACCGGTCGGTGCCTGATCGTCATCTCGCGCCCGTCGGCCTGCGCCTCGCGAGTGCGTAAGGTCATGAATGCGGTCGTCGACGGATTCGTGCTGACGAGCGGACGCACGTCCGGCAGCGTGACATACACGTAGGCCACATAGACGAACACGGCTGCGGCAAATGCCGACGCCCAGCGGAGCGCCCTGCGCATTCGCGGTCGATTATACGAGCGGTGCAAACCACCAAGTCGCTCGGGAGAGAGTGATCGGTCTTCCGGCAGGGAGTGGTGGACTAACAGCCCGTGGTGAAAGTCCCGGCGAGCACCGAGACCGGTGAGACGCCCCGCGGGCAAGGCGCGACGACTGAGAATATCGGCCCATATTTGAAGAAGGAGCAACGCAGCCCGCGGGGATG
>JAIVJN010000098.1 GCA_020200025.1 Acidobacteriota bacterium
AACCTGGGCCAGGAGCCTCGAGCCTGGAGCCTGGGACCTGGGCTGTCGACAGAAGGGTAGACTCTCGCGGTGTTCCTCGAGCTCATCATCCTCGTGGTGGCGGGGCTCGCCATCGCCCTGCTCGTGCTGCCGTTCATCACGTTCGTTCGGGTTCACCGGCTGTCGAAGGAGTTCGACGTTCTGGCCCAACGGGTCGAGGCGCTGGAGCAGGGCGGAGGCATGGCCGCGGCCAGCGCCTACGCGCCCGCGTCTGCCGCAGTGGAGTCGCAGGGCGAGGTCGGGGGCCGGGCGCCGGAAGGCCTAAGCCAGGCGGTCAGAGAGGCCGTTCCTCGAGCGCCGTCGCCGACGCCGGCGGCGCTCCCTCCACCCGAGACACTCGACTTCGAAGGCCAGGTTGGCGGTCGTTGGCTCTTGTACGTGGGCGTCTTCATTCTGCTGTTGGGCGTCAGCTTTTTCCTGAAGTACGCCTTCGACAGCGAATGGATCGGCCCGTGGGGGCGGGTGCTGCTCGGCTTCGCAGCGGGCGTCGCGCTGGTTCTGGGAGGACTATCACTCGATCGACGCGGGCTGGCGGCCTTCGGGCGTGCGCTTGCAGGCACCGGGCTGGCGATGCTCTATCTCTCGGTCTACGCAGCCCTGACGTTCTACGGCCTGATCGATCGAGCGACCGCGTTCGCAGCGATGGTAGCCATCACAGCGACAGGCGCCTGGCTCGCCGATCGAGCCGGCGCCCAATCACTCGCGATTCTCGGCGTCGGGGGCGGCTTTCTCACGCCCTTTCTGGTGGGCGGCGACCAGGACGCGTCGATCACGCTCTTCACATACGACGCGCTGCTCGTCCTGGGCACGCTGCTGCTCGCGCGGCGTCATCGATGGCCCGCACTCAACGCCCTGAGCTACGTGCTCACCGTCGCCACGCTGGCGCTGTGGGCGGACGAGCACTACACGGACGTCGAGTGGCGGCGGACGCTATTTTTCCTGACGCTCTTTTGTGCGCTGTTCCTCGCTGTGCTGCGCGAGACCCACCGCGTTCCCGGTCCGGCTGCCCGCCTGGCGTCAACTCTTCTCTGGAGCACGCCCGGGCTCTACCATCTCTTCGCGCTGATCATCACCTCGGAGCACCCGCCTGCCTTTCACGTCTACATCATCGTGTTCACGCTGACCGGTCTGATATGGACCGCGTTCCCATCGAGACCTTGGCTACGCGTGCTCGTCCTCCTGGCGGCGCTCGTTCCGCTGTTCGGCTACATGCCACTGCCAGAAGGGCCATCGTGGCTGGCTGCGAATCTCGTCACGATTTGCGCCGTATGCGGGCTGCACCTGATGGTGCTCGTCGAACGCGTGTCTCGTCGCAACGAGGCGCTGACACTGGCGGACCTGCTGGCACTTCATCTGACCGGCCTGGGTCTTTTTGGGCTGCTGCAGCAAACACTGCAGACGCCGTTCCCCGCACTGGGCGGATCCGTCGCGATGGCGATTGCCGCATTGGCCGGAGTGCTGTGGCTTGTCTTCCAACCGCGCGATCGGTTGGCAGCCTTGAACGCGGCGGCGCTTGGCTTCACGCTGCTTGCACTCGCTGTGGCCCTGCAGTTCGACGGGCGGGTCGTCGTAATCGGCTGGGCCGCCGAGGGGGTGGCCATCACGTGGCTCGGCCTGCGCGTTCCCAGCCGTGCATTCATTGCTGCGGGATTGACACTCTGGGGTGCTGCCGTTGTGCGTCTCGCCGACGGATATTTCGTCACGCCAGCTGCTTTTTCGGCAATCGTCAACGAGCGGTCGCTGGCGACGCTCAGCGTCATCGCCCTGGGCTACGGCGCGCTCTGGGCGGTGACGCGTGCCACGCCGGCGCTGCCGCTTGCCACGGCGGTGCGCAAGACGCTGCATGTCGCGTGCAGCATCTTGTCCCTGCTGTGGGTCTCGGCGGAGCTCCACTCGTACTGGGAGCTTCGGTATGACGTGCCGCAGGCGTATCTTTACGAGCAACTGCTCTTGTCGCTCGGCTGGGGTCTCTACGGCGCGAGTGCCGTGACCTGGGGCATGCTGCGAGGTTATGCGCCGCTGCGCTATATCGGCATCATCGTCATCGGCATCACCGTCCTGAAAGTCTTCTTCGTCGACCTCTGGGACCTCGGGGGCATCTACCGGGTCATCGGGTTCTTGACGCTGGGCGTCCTTCTCGTGCTCGTGTCGTATCTCTATCACACGCGACACCGCGAGACGCCAACGGAGTAACGTTCACAAGGGCGCGTCGCGAAGGTCACGCGGCGGACCGCTCGCGCACGTCAGTACGAATCAGCCGCCGCCTACGGCGAGCCCGCCAGAGGAGGAACCGCCGACACGCCAGCGACACGCCGGTATAGACGAGGACGCAGCCGCCTGCAGAGGCGAGGCCCGCAACAATCTGACCGGGCAGGCCCCAGAGCTCGCCCGTGTGGCCGAACCGCATCCAGGTCCGCAGACGTTGTCCCGTGGTGAGCCCCTTGTACGGCTCCCAACGAACCACATCGGCGGTGGCCCTGTCCACGGTGAGGGTCGATCGCGCCATCGGATTGATCTGCTCGCGATCGTTGAAGGTGAAGGTCAGTGGTTGCCCGGCACGCTGCGGCAACCGCATGGCGATCGATCGCCACGAGGGCATCTGCGCTTCTGCGCGACCCCACGCCTTGTCCAGCTCCTCGAGTGACACGACGACCGACGCGCCTGGCGGGCTCGGCGCAGCCGCCAGCGGCGGGCGCTCGATGCCCGTCACCGCGTAGATCACGTCGTACGTCTTCGGAAACGAGATGCACATGCCGGTGAACGTGAGCACGACGAGGACGGCGGCTGACCAGACGCCGATGACGTTGTGCCAGTTGAAGTCGCGAGCCTTGCTCGGGAGTCCGGTTCGAAAAAGTGCGACGGCCCTGACGGCCGTCCAGCTCCACATCCGCGGAATCCAGATGTAGAGCCCGGTGAGCGCCGGCACCTGTGGGCCGCGCTTCTCCCGGTGCCTCGGGCCGCGGCGACGTCAGCGTGACCATCACCGCCAGCGTCGGATCATGCTCGAGCGTCACGCTCGCGGGCGTTAGATCTGGGCGTTGATCGCGCACTTTCGCGAGCAGAGCTTCGGGCCCGATCCAGCGGGCGCCGGGAGACGCCGGCACGGTTCGCATCTCGCGCTCGACCCATAAGAGCACCTGCGGCTGCAACGCAATCGCCGCGCCCGTGAACGACATGATGAAGATCACGATACCGGCGCCGACACCGCAGATGAGATGCGTCCAAAAAAAGATTCTACGAACGATCGCCATCACGACACTCCGCTTCGAAACGCGTCAAATCACCGACTGCCCGTCTGCGTCAAACATCGGACGCCATCGCCATCCAAGAGCAACACGAAGATCACGAAGGCCACGAAGGATCCAACCGGCTCTCATGTGGTTCGAGAGCAACCCGGCCGGTTGTCAGGGTTCGTGTTCTTCGTGTTGTCTTCTGCCCTGCCGTTAAACATCGGCCCAGCGCCGCAACAGGTTGTGATACACACCCGTGAGCTGCACCGCCGCCGGATGCTCGGGCGCGTCGCGGCTCACATCCTGAATCGCCGCGTCGAGGTCGAAGAGCAGCGTCCGCTCGCCGTCGTCGCGCACCATGCTCTGGATCCAGAAAAAGGAGCAGACCCGCGCGCCGCGCGTCACCGGTCGCACATGGTGCAGGCTCGTCGAGGGATAGAGGACCAGATGACCCGCCGGCAGCTTCACGCTGTGCACCCCGTACGTGTCCTCGACCATCAGCTCGCCGCCGTCGTACTCGCCGGGGCCGGTGAAGAAGAGCGTGGCAGAAAGATCGGTGCGAATGCGATGGGGGGTTCCAGTCACCTGTCGGACGGCGTTGTCGACGTGATTACCGAACGACTGTCCGCCCGTGTAGCGGTTGAAGAGTGGCGGAAATACGCGGAGGGGCAGGGCTGCCGCAATGAACAGCGCGTTGCGCTGCAGCGCGTGCAGGATCACGTCGCCGAGCTGTCGGGCGACGGGATGATCTTCGGGGACCTGCATGTTGTCCTTGGCGCGGGACGATTGGTGGCCGGCCGTCACCTTGCCGTTCACCCAATCGGTTGCGTCGAGCTGTTGTCTGGCGCTCGCCACCTGTTCGGGACTGAGCACGTCTGGAATTTGAAGCAGCATGGACCGAACCTTCGATGTCGAACGCTCAGCGGCGCAGCGTGGCGCTGACCGACAGCGATCGGCCCGGCCCTGGAATGAAATGACCGCCGCCGACTCGGTCCACGTAGTCTTCGTTCGCCAGGTTGTTTCCGTTCAAGCGCAACGTGAGGAATTGGTTCACGTCGTAGGACGCGATCGCGTTGAGCACCCAGTAGTGGGGAACGATTGCCGTGTTCGTCGCATTCCTGAACACGCTGTCCATGAACTGCGCCCCGCCGCCGACGATGAAGTTGCCCCCTTCCGCCGACGGGTTGAACGACGTGCCGAGACCGACATAGATGCTGCCAAACGGCCGGGGCTTGTAAACCGCGCCGCCACGCCAACTGAGCATGTGGTCGGTGCGACCGAGCTCGGTGACGACGCCGTCGATCGTGATGGCGCGCGACTCGACGTCGAACCGATCCCAGCGAAGTCCACCCGTCAGCTCCACGTCGGAGCCGAGCGTCACGGTGTCGAACAGGTAGCCCGCGGTCCCGCTTGCCACACCTGCCGTGCTGGCGCCACTTCGCACGATGGGTCCGGTATACGGATCGGACGGGTTCGGCTCGTACAGATCCGTGCTGGGTGCCGTCGGTCCCGTTCGCGCGAAGTTCTCGGATGCCTCCTGCGTGAGCTCCAAGCCACTGGCGACCGCGTGCGCCAGCCGCCCGGTTCGTACCCGAATCGTCAGGTTCGTGTGATTCGCGACGATGTCGTCTTCCATGTCGCGCGATTGCAACTAGGTGAGGCCGTAATAGTTCCTGCGGTCGACGGGCGGACGACCATTCGCATAGGGGACCAGCTCGGGATTGGTGGTGGCCGGCACCCAGGGAATGCCGTACTCCGGCACGGTGTCCTGGCGCAGATGGAAATAGCTCAGCGTCAGGCGCGTGGCCGTGCCACTGCCGAATGCGAGCGACGGCGCGACGCCCCACCGCTCACCGCCTACCTCGTTCCGCCCGGGCGTGTCGGCGCTCGTGAACATCGCGTTCAGGCGAAACGCCGTATTCGACCCGAGCGCTTGCAGCGGATGATTCAGGTCGATCGTCGTCCGCACGTAGTCCGCGTGGCCGACGCCGATCGTGACCTCGGTGGCCGCCTGCGACGTCGGGGCCTTGCTCACCTGGTTGACGGCACCGCCGGTCGATCCGCGTCCGACGAGGGATGAGGAGGGTCCCTTCGAGACCTCGACTTGCTCCATGTTGAACGGGTCGCGGGAGTAGCCGCCGAAGTCGCGTACGCAATCGATGAACAGGTCCGTGCGCGCGCTGAAGCCGCGGATGGTCAGTTGATCGCCCGCCGGCACGCCGCCTTCACCGGCCTGGAAGGTGATGCCGGACACGTTGCGCAGCACATCCCGCAGCGTCGTCGCGTTCTGCTGAGCGATGACCGATGCGGGAATCACGGTGATCGTCTGCGGGATGTCGCGAAGCGGTTCGGTGAGCTTTGGCGAGGTGACATGCGCATTGCGGCCGGTGACCGACACCCGCTCGTCGGTCCCCTGGATCTGAATCGTCACCGCCGACGGGCCGGTTTCGCGGAAGACCAGGCTCGTCCCGGTCAACAAGGCGTCGAGCGCCTGACGGCGCGTCCACACACCGCGGACGCCGGGCGACGTCATCATCCCAAGCGCGTCGGCGGGAATCTGCTGGGAATCGACGGTGACGCCCGTGAGCACCGCGAACGCACGCAGGGTCGCGTCGAGGGCGCCGGCCGGGATGTCGAAGCGGTAGGTAGTCGTGTCGGACAACGGCGGTGCAAGGGCCTGTGCGAGACGGTCCAAGGCGCCCGGCTCACCAGTCCTGGACGCGATCACGGCAGGCGTTGGGGTGCGCTCGTACAAGCTGGCGACGAAGGGGAGGGCGAGCCTGGCAGAGTCGGGCGGCTCGGCGGCAGAGGCGAGGCGACCGCCGAGCGCTGTCGAGGCGACGAGAGCGCTTACCGCGACCAGATTGCCGCGACGGGGCGCCAATGGTGGGCGGATGGAGACGGGAGGCGTACGGGAGGATGAATACCTGCGGAATACACGGGGGGGCCGAACCATCGCACTTCTCCTCGGTTGCAGGCGGCGGCGCGGCTCCTTAGAATGCAAGTGCCGGACGGGCGTACGCGCTGCGTGTGATCAACGGGGTCTTGCGACCCGCACGTTCGGTAACCCGCCGGGCGTTGCCGCGCCCGGCGGGCCCGTTACAAAATGAGACTAAGTCTCAAGTTGCAGAACGGAGTCTATCTCCGACCAAGTCGGTCGGTCAAGCGAAATGAGAATTGATCTCAATTCGGATCTGGGCGAGTCGTTTGGCCCCTGGCCGATGGGCCACGACGCGGCGTTGATGCCGTCGGTGACGTCGGCCAATATCGCGTGCGGCTTTCACGCCGGCGATCCGTCGGTGATGCGCCGCACGCTGGCGCTCGCCGATTCGCACGGCGTGTCGGTCGGTGCCCACCCTGGATTTCCCGACCTCGTCGGCTTCGGGCGGCGCGAGATGCATGCGTCGCCACGCGACGTGGAAGACATGGTGCTCTACCAGGTGGCGGCGCTCGGCGGCCTGGCGCAGGCGGCAGGCATGACGTTGCAACACGTCAAGGCCCACGGCGCGCTCTACACCATGGCGTGCCGGGATCCGCACCTGGCCGACGCGATTGCGCGAGCCGTCGCGGCGTTCGATCGCTCGCTGATGCTGCTGAGCCTGCCCGGGTCGCGTTTACTTGAGGCAGGAGACCGCGCCGGTCTCCGAACCGTTGCCGAAGGCTTTGCCGATCGGGCCTACGAGCCGGATGGGACGCTCATGTCGCGACGGAAGAGCGGCAGCGTCATCGACGACGTCGAGGTCGTCGTCACACGCGCGGTGCGGATGGCGCGAGATCGGCAGGTGATGGCCGCCGATGGATCCGTGATCGATCTTCCGGTCGAGACGATTTGCCTCCACGGCGACACACCTGGCGCGGCAAATCTCGCGAAAGAGGTTCGAGCGGGCCTCGAGCGGGCCGGCATTCGCGTGCTCTCGCTGCGCACAGGTCTGTAAGCGCAGCCCCGATTTTCGTAGCTCGCACAGGAGCAGGGCGCCGCGACGCGCCAGTTTTCCGAGAGTTTCGGGCGGTACGAAGCTTGTAGATAGTCGTGCGTCGCCAGTCTGTTGTTTACGGCAGGGTGCCGTGAATGCTGGGGGGAGCCAGGCTGGCGGCAATTTTCGCAGAGGGCGGCGTGGCTCCGGGCCACGTCGCCCTTTTGCCGTACGACGAGGGATGACGCAACCAGGTTGCTCTCGTGACTTGTGAGCGAGGAACGACGCAAACCAGGTTGCTCTCGTGACTTGTGAGAGCAACCTGGTTGCCTGGCTTCGGTGCTTCGTGTTCTAGTTTTTGGGACGGGCGAGCTAGACCACCGCCCCCTCGGGGTACTGCAGGGCGAGACGCAGCTCTTTTGCCAGGCCATCCACCGTCGTCCCCTGCCGTTGCCACGCACCGTCGGTCTCGAAGCGCAGCGCGCCGATCCGTCGCCCCCAGGGCGCGATCACCCGCCCGATCGCGCGGTAGTCGGTGCGCTCGGCATGCAATTGATCCACGGCGCGCAGCACATCGGGCGCCACGCGCACGAAGGCGCGGAGCGCCGTCGCCGACTTGATCGAGTACTTGCGGCCGTTCCACGCCGACTCGAACACCGTCGACACCTGCTTGAAATAGTTGACGAAGAACTTCCGCGACTCTTCGCGGAAGTCGGCCGCCTTGCGCGTTCCGCCGAGGGCGTCTTCGCTGGCGAACAAGCGTTTCAGCTCCTGCGCCAAAGGCGCTTGTCCCACCCGGCCGCGACCAACGCCCAGCAACTTGATCTCGCCGTGCAGCGGCGACTCGTCGCGCTCGTTGAGCGCCCGCACGACATCGTGGGCCGCGGCGAGCGCTTCGTCGCGGTAGAGCTGCCGTCCCGAAAGCGACACGAGGTGCGACGGGTTCAACCGCGTATGCTTCGCATTGATGGTGACGAACATCTGGACGACATGATCCTCGGGCAGGCGATCGAAGATGATCGCCGGCACGGTGAACGTCTCGTCGCCAAAGCGCGCGATGTCGGCGTGCAGGGCCAAGAGGCGATGCTGCCCGTCGATCGCCCGAAGAATGCCCTCTCGCTCCGGAACCTTGAGCCGGCCGACCGTCGCGCCCGCCTCCACGGGTTCGAAGGTCAGCTTCTCGTCGCACGAGATGATCACGGCACCGGGAATGGAGGGCAGATCGCGCGATTGGCGGCACTGCTCGTAGTACTGGACAAGCTCTTCAATCTTCCGCCGGATGATCTGGCGCTGATAGGCCTGCTCATTGGCGGCTATCCGTCGCTCCAGAAGGTCCCAATTGATCTTCGAGGGCAGGCCTTTCCGCCCCCCGCGTACGCCGGATTGGCCGTGATCGCCGTAGCTCAGGACCTCGAAACGCACGAGCTTGTCGATATCGGCCGCGGTCAAAGAGGCCTGGTAGAATTGCACGCCGAACTGCTGCATCCGGATGGCGGCGACGCTGATCATAGGGGTCCGTCCAAAGAGCCGGATTCTATCGGCGCACTCATACGGGCTCAATCGTTTTTTGGTTCATATCCCTATCACCTTTTCTGACAAGGAGTTAGCCATGGCCGCCGGACCCAAACGGAGGCGACTGCTTCCCCGAGCCCTGGCGCTCCTGGTCTTGTTCGCGCTGGGCCCCACGCCGGAAGCCCAGCAGAATGCTCCGGAACAGCTCGACGCCGAGTTCGCGACCCTCGTCAAGGAATGGACCACGAAGCCAGAGTTCATCACCCCGCTGGTCGATCACTTGCCCAAGAGAGCGGGGGTGCCAACGCCGAAGGACATTCTCGGCTATCACGTCGGTGCTCCGAAGAAGCTCACCTACACTGCCGACCAGCAACGCTATTTTCGGGCACTCGAGGAGGCCCTGCCAGGACGAGTGAAGACGATTGTGGCCGGCCAATCCGAAGAAGGTCGCGA
This sequence comes from Acidobacteriota bacterium, assembly GCA_020200025.1. GTDB lineage: Bacteria > Acidobacteriota > Vicinamibacteria > Vicinamibacterales > UBA2999 > JAIVJN01. Next base: position 9,149 of record JAIVJN010000098.1, read on the forward strand.
CATTGTCGTCGTCTTCATCTCCTCGGAAGCCAACCTGAAGAATCTCGAAACCAACCGGCAGAACATCAGAAGGCTGGCTGACCCGCGCGGTGTCGGTGACGTGGAGATCAAGAAGCTCCTGGAGTCTACCAAGCCGCACTATCACCTCTCCGCGGGGCTCCACAGTACCGAGACGTCGCCTCCTGAAGCCGTCATCGAGCTCGGGTACCGTTTGGCGGTGTCCGAGGAGCCGTACATCCGACAGATTCGCGATGAGGTCATCGTCTCCATCACGCCGACGACCGATCTCGATGGACGTGACCGGGCCGTCGATTGGTACTACGCTTACAAGATCGACGAGGCCTACGACGGCGGTGAGAATTACGGCGGGCCACCCTACTGGGGCAAGTACGTCTTCCACGACAACAATCGCGACATCAACTACGGGGTCGACTCGCTTCGCGCTCACCTGAACTGGTACCTGCACTGGCTGCCGACGGTCTGGCACGATCTGCACGAAGCGCAAGTCTTGCTCTATACCTTCAGCGGTCAGCCCCCGCAAAACCCCAATCTCGATCCCATCCTTTACACGGAGCTGCCGTTCTTCGCCAGCTACGAAGTCAACAAGCTTACGGCGTACGGCATGCCCGGCGTGTGGCATTTCGGCTTCGTCGATGCATGGTCACCCGGCTATCTCGGCTTCGCGGCGAGCAATCACAACGGCATGCTCCGCATGTACGAGATCTTCAACCAAGGGGGCGCCAACACGAAGAAGGCGCGGCTCTCGGGCAGTCAGCTCACGCGCGAATGGTATCGCCCGCATCCGGCGCCGGCCGGCGAAGTGGATTGGTCGATTCGCAACTCGGTGAACTACGCGCAATCCGGCGTGCTCACGGCCCTCGAGCTCGCGTCGAAGTTCCCGCGCATGATCGTCGAGAACTTCTACAAGAAGAGCGCCAACGGGGTTGAGGTGGGCCGCAGCCGTCCGCCCCATGCCTTCGTGATCCCGGCGGGTCAACCCGATGCCACGCAGGTCGATCGCGTGGCGAACCTTCTTCGCCGTCAGGCGATCGAGGTCCGCCGGGCGGCGACCGAGATCAAAGTCACAGAGGGCACGTTTTCGGCCGGCTCGTATGTCGTCAAGCTCGACCAGCCGTACGGGCGTCTCGCAAAGACACTGCTCGAAAAACAGAACTACCCCGATTCCAATTTGCGGACCTACGACGACAGCGCCTGGACCATGGGGCTTGCCAGCAACATCGAGGTGAAGACGATCGAGGACCAATCCGTGCTGGAGATTCCCGCCGACCTCATCACGAATGACATCCAGACCACGGGCGTCGTCACTGGGGCGTCTGGCGCGGTCTACGCGGTGCAACACAACGGTTCGCTCAACTTGATCACGCTGCGCTACCGGTTGAAGGAGCTCGCCTTCAAAGGCGCCAAGGCGTCATTCAAGGCCAATGGTCGGGAGTACCCCGCCGGCTCGTTCCTGGTCGGCGTGTCCGGCGATCAGGGTGCGCGCGTGCGCAAGGAGATAGAAGCGCTCGGTCTCGTCGCGGCTGCCCTGCGGTCGATGCCTGACGTGCCGACGGTCGACCTCGACTTGCCTCGCGTGGCCATCTTCTCGACCTGGGCCAACACGGAAAAGGTGGGCTGGGTGCGGCTCGC
>JAIVJN010000329.1 GCA_020200025.1 Acidobacteriota bacterium
GTTGGCGCGCCATCCGTCCGACAGGAAGTCTAGCAGCGGATTTGTACCAGCCGGCAGGCTGCCGCGAGCGCTCGCGTAATACCTGCTGTCGAACAAGGCGTGTGGCGAACGTCCTTCGCGGACGCCGAACACCACGAAATGCAGGAGCGGGTCCACGTCAGCTGCCGCGACATCCGCGTTCGTCGCTCGATAGTAGGCCGCGTCGAACAACGGCGACGACTTCAGGAGCCGATAGGCTCTGAGGGTGACCGGATCTCCGAAACAGCGCAGCGCCAGCAGCGCACCCTGGGGATGCGTCAGAAGGCGAGCGCGCGCGAGCAGATCCGAGAAGGCCCGGAACAAGGCTCCCCATCGCCAGATACGCGAAGAGAGCACCGAGCTGAGCTTCTGCCCCAACTCGTCACGTTGGTGGCGATCGACGCTGGCCGCGGTGAGCGTATGTCGGACCGTCTTCTCGAGAAGCTCGATCTGCCGCGCATTTTCCGCGGCTTTGTGGTGCATCTGCTTGGTGTGCCGCTGTTCGTTGGCTAGTCGGTCGAGCGCCAGGGCCAGACGCTGCTTCGTCTCCTCCTGTTCACGCATGCGCCCAGTCGCGGCTGCCACTTCAGCTTCCAGCTCAGAGACGGCCTCTGGAAGCGACCTGCCTGCTCGAGTGCGCCCCTCACCCCCTGTGCCGGACCGCGCCTGTGCCAGGCGCCCTGCGAGGGCCGCCGCCTTCGCGCCGAACGTCTGGATGTGGGCGTCGCGGCTCGCGAGTTGATCGCGCAGGTCCCTCGCTGTCGTTGCCTTGAAACTCGCCTGAATCAGGCCCCCGAGCCGCTCGAAGCACTGGCGTATCTCGGCCACCGCCACAGCGTCGCGGCTGGCCTCAACTGTCAGCCACTGGACATCGGCAGCCGGTTCGCGGCCGACAGCGAGCACGCCAAGCCCGTGTCCATGGAGAAACGTGAACGAAGGAAAGCGGTCTTGAATTTCCTCCCAGACTCGCCAGGCGCCAAAATCGTCACGGCGCTCGTTGACGTCGTGTATGAGCACGACGGCTCTGTCGGACAGCTTGGGTAGCCACGACGTGAGGTCGTGCCGCAGCGCCTCCGCTGTATGCAGGCCATCGATGTGCAGGAGATCGATGGTCCCATCCCTGAAGTGCTGCCGGGCCTCGTCGAAAGTCGACCGGATCAGCTGCGAAAACGCGGCGAAGTGCGCGGCATGGAAGGTCGACCACTCGACGAACACCTCCTCGTCGTAATGCCCCGATTGAGAATCACCCTTCCAGGTATCCACGGCGTAGCACGCGGTTGGCAGACCGAGCTGCTGCACGGCCTGTGCGAAGGCCGAATAGCTGTTGCCCGTGTGAGTACCCAGCTCCACGAGTACGTTCGGCCGAATGGCGCGCACGATCCATCGCGCAAAGGGGACATGCGAGAGCCAATTCGGTGGAGCCACCGCACGGATGGGTTCGGCCAGCAGGAATGCCAAGCTGACTTGCAAACGCGGGCCACCTGCCCTTTCCGAGAACTCGAGCTCGGTCACGGCTTGTCTTCAGGGCGAAGGCTCAGAGGGCGGCCAAATCGATGACCAGTTCGGCGAAATCGGGATGCAGAAGCGACTGAGGGGCCTTCGCGTTGACCACGAGTGCGTACTCGCCAACGCTCGCACGATAACACTCGATGCTGCGATCGTCTGGATCGAGAATCCAATAGTGCGGCACGTTGAAAGCGGCGTATCGGACCAGCTTGACGGTCCGATCCGTCCTGATCGACGCCGGTGACAGCACTTCGACGACGAGGAAGGGCGCACCCTCGATACCGCGCTTCGAGATCTGCGCCGCGTTCTTGACTACCACGATGTCTGGTTGCACCACGTCGTGATTCGAGAGGATCACGTCGATCGGGGCGTCGAAGACTTCGGCGGAGCCGCCCGCCTCGAAATACGCCTCGAGCTGTCGCTGCAACCGCTTCGACGCTCGCTGATGGAACGGGTTCGGCGCGGGTGTCATGTACAGCTCGCCGTCAATGATCTGGTGGATCAGCCCGTCGGGTAAGAACTCGGCGTAGTCGTCGTAGCTGATTTTCTGGGCCGCACGGGACATGGAAGCCTCACGGAGATTATAGCGGGGTCGGTCGGCGCGTCGCGCGGTTTCGAGGGCTCAGCGAGGATGCCCTACTGCCGACAGAGAGCGACCAGGCTCGTATAAAAACGCATCCGGTCGCAGCGCACTTCGCCCACGCGGAAGAAGTCGACGCGCTGGAAGTGGGGGTTCAAGAGCTCGCTGAGACTCTGCTGTGTGAAGAAATTTACATGCGAGCGCTCCATGAGGTGCCAAGGGACAACACCGTGCCGGTGGCCGCGAGGGATTGCCGACATGTCCGGCACCGTGATCAGGACGTGCTCACGCGCCAGACGTGCGAGCTCGGCAACCGCTCCCTGGTAGTCCGCAACGTGCTCCAGCACCTCGCAACAGGTGACCGTCGCGAACGTCTGGTCGGCGAATGGCGCCGGGAATGTGCCGGAATAGTACGTGATGAACGAGCTGACCTCGCTGTCCGCGGCCTCTCGCATCACCGGCGCATCCAGCTCGAGGCCGTGTGCGTTCAGCCCTTGTCTCCTCAATGCCCCGACCAATGCGCCGGCGCCGCATCCGAAGTCGAGCAGGGGGCCGTACAGGCCGTCGCAAAGCTCGAGGATCTCGGACGACACCTCCCGAACCGGCGGTCCCACGCCGTACACGTCGTCTCGATGCCAGACGCCGGGGTTGTCATAGAACTGCGCGTAGGGCGGTGGTTCGAAAGCGGGCACCGGCACGAACGCCAGCGTCTCGGCCTCGCGCATCACCTCGATCGACCGATCGGACCACTCGGGATGCAGCACGAATTCGATGGCGAGGCCGAAACGAGCCGCGGATGCGCCCATGATGCGCGCGAGATCGGCACGGGTGACGCCGTAGATGTGCCCAGGGGCGAGGTCCACGCCATGACCCCGCAGAAAGAGCGGCGCGGCGAACGTCTCGCGATCAGGGCCCCACCCGAGCAGGCTCAATGTGCCATCGTCGCCAATCTCGGCCGCGTCGAGAACGCCGCCTGCATGAGCGCAACCGATCGGCACATAGCACGGGCCCGTTCGACCGAGAACGGCGTGCTCGATCGCCCGCCGCACACGACGGCCCAGACGATAGGGAAGTGCCTGAAAGAGCGGCTGCATCGGCGGACGATCTTAGCGTGAATTGCCGACTGCTTTGAGGACGTTCCCCGCGCGTCTGCAGGCTGCGCGGTCGGGCATCCGCTTCTGCGAACAGGCCGCCGGTCGCGTGATACGATGCGTCCTTCCTGACGCCTCGCCAGTTGCCGAAAGACCCCAGCGTCATGAAGTCGGAAGTCAAGAGTGAAAGCATAAAAAAAGTACTTCGGTTCTGACTTCGGCCTTTTGCCTTCTGACTTCAGGCTCAGGGCTGCTTCATCGACCTGCTAAGCCCGGAGCTCACTTGGTTGCGGGCGCCATCGGCGCGCATTCTGCTGAGACGTCGTGAAATCGCGCCCACACCGTGAACCCGCACGAGTGCGCCCATGAGCCACTCAAGTGAATTGAGGGGTTAGATGCGCGCATTCGTCACCGGCGGTGCCGGTTTCATTGGCAGTACGCTGGTCGATCGTCTGCTCGCCGACGGGCACACAGTCGTCGCTTACGACAACCTCTCAACCGGACAGGAAGCATTCCTGGAAGACGGGTGTGGACATGCGAGCTTCACGTTGCGGCGTGGGGACACGCTGGACCTCGCATCGCTCACCGACGCCATGCGCGGCGCCGACACGGTGTTTCATCTCGCGGCCAACGCCGATGTCCGCTTCGGCGTCGAGCATCCGCGCAAGGATCTGGATCAGAACACCATCGCCACCTTCCACGTCCTCGAGGCAATGCGGGCGACAGGCGCGGCGCGGATTGTGTTCTCGTCGACCGGGTCGATTTACGGCGAAGCGCCAGTCATTCCGACGCCAGAGCACGCCCCATTTCCTGTACAAACCTCGCTGTATGGTGCGTCGAAGCTTGCCGGCGAGGGACTGATCCAGGCGTACTGCGAGGGCTTCGGTCTTCAATCCTGGATTTTTCGCTTCGTCTCGATCCTGGGCGAGCGCTACACCCATGGACACGTGTTCGACTTCTACCGCCGGCTGCAGGCCGATCCGACGCGACTCCGCGTGTTGGGCAATGGACGGCAGCGCAAGTCTTACCTGTACATTCAGGACTGCATTGACGCGATGTTTCTCGCCGTTGAACGTGCAGGAGACAAGGTCAATATCTTCAATCTCGGGACGGACGAGTACTGTGCGGTCAATGATTCCATCGGTTGGATCACCGGGCACTTGGGCGTGTCGCCGACCATCGAGTACACGGGCGGCGACCGCGGCTGGATCGGCGACAATCCCTTCATCTTCTTGGATACCGCGAAGATTCGAGCCCTGGGCTGGCGACCAACACTCTCGATTCGTGAGGCGGTCGTCCGCACGTTGGAATATCTGCAAGCTCATCCCGAGCTCTTCGAGGTACGCACGTGAGGGTGGCCATCCTCGGGCTGTGGCATCTCGGCTCGGTCACGGCGGCATGCATTGCCGCCGCCGGCCATCGCGTGAAAGGTTGGGATCCCGACGCGACCGCTGTCGATCGCCTCGCTCGCGCCGAGCCGCCGGTTGCGGAACCTGGTCTGCCAGAACTTCTCTCGGAGCAGCTCGAGACCGGTCGCCTGACCTTCACACACCATCTGGCGGAGGCGCTCGCGGACGCCGAGATCGCGTGGGTGACGTTCGATACACCCGTCGATGTCGACGATCGCGCCGACGTCGAATTCGTGATGCGGAACGTCATCAACGTCTTTCCTCATCTCGCCGATGACGCGTTGATCGTGGTCTCATCGCAATTGCCGGTCGGCTCGGTCGCGCGGCTCGAAGCCGAATGGACGGCGCACCGCGGCGCTCGCCGCGTGACGTTTGCGGCGTCGCCCGAGAACTTACGTCTAGGGAAGGCCATCGAGGCTTTCCAGCAACCGGACCGCGTCATCGTCGGCGTGCGGTCCGAGGAGGACCGACGCAGGCTCACAACGCTGTTTTCGCCAGTAGCGTCTTCGATCGAGTGGATGGCGGTCGAGTCGGCGGAAATGACGAAACATGCCATCAACACGTTTCTGGCGATGTCGGTGGCTTACATCAACGAGCTTGCCGGTCTGTGCGAGCAGGTCGGTGCCGACGCCAAGGACGTGGAGCGCGGATTGAAAACCGAGGCGCGCATCGGCCCGCGTGCCTACCTGTCGCCGGGTGGCGCGTTCGCGGGCGGCACCCTCGCGCGTGACGTCTCATTTCTGCGCGACCTGGGACGCGCGCACAGGCGTCCGACGCCGCTCGTCGACGGTATCCAGGCGAGCAACAGCGCCCATCGGCAATGGGCCGAGCGACGCCTCATGCAGGAGCTCGGCTCGCTCGAGGGCAGGAGGGTCGCCGTGTGGGGGTTGACCTACAAGCCGGGCACCAACACACTGCGCCGCTCGAGCGCCGTGGATCTCTGCCGCACACTGACCGAGCGGCAGGTACGCCTCCGCGTCCACGATCCGGCGGCCGAACCACTACCCGCCGATCTCGCGGCAGTCGAGCGAGCCGACGATGCCGTCGCCGCGGCAATGAGCGCCGACGCCCTGATCATCGCCACGGAATGGCCGCACTACCGCGCCATCGACGTCGATAGGCTGGCCGCTGCCATGCCGGCCGGGCTCGTACTCGACGCCAACCGGTTTCTCGGTCCGTTGCTCGCCGATGACAGGCGCTTCCGGCTGATCTCAGTAGGGCGGGCGTAGAGTGCAGAGTGCAGAGTGCAAAGTGCAAAGTGCAAGTGCAAAGTGCCAAGCGGGACCATCTGCTTCTGCCCTGTGGTCCTCCGCCGTATGCCGTATGGTATCTGCCGACTGCCGACTGCCGACTGCCGACTGCCGACTGCCGACTGCCGACTGCCGACTGCCGTTTGAAGTCCGCCGTCTGAGAGTGCGATGGACCGACCGTTAACCGACCGCGTCGCTCTCGTCAC
>JAIVJN010000099.1 GCA_020200025.1 Acidobacteriota bacterium
GGAGAAGGGAATGTTGATCGTGCCGCGAATGTGCCGGTCGGCGAACGCGTCGGCCGGTCGCGTGTCGACAATCGTGGCGTGCGCGGCGATGAGCGCCGCCAGCCGTGAGTCGTCCAAACGGTCGGGCAGGCGAAAGCCGCCGAGCGTGGGCGGACCCTCCTTGTTCAGCCGCTTCATGGTGGCGAAGTAGCTCGGTGGTTCCGGCTGACCCGCCAGCACCGCGCGGACGAAGGCGTCCTCGTCTGGAATGTGAAAGGCCCAGTTGAAGCGACGTTCGTAACCGACCGTGCTGTGGGGCACGGCGCTAATGCCTTTGCCACAGGATGAGCCCGCGCCATGACCAGGCCAGATCTGCAGCCACTCGTCGCGACCGGCGTCGAAGGCGCGGAGGCTACGGTAAAGCGTCCGCGCCCCGGTCTCCATCGTGCCGCGCTCGTTCGCGGCACGTTCGAGCAGGTCGGGCCGTCCTACGTCGCCGACAAAGACGAAATCCCCGGTGAGTGCGGCCATCGGCGCGTTGGCCACCGCGCCATCGGTAACGAGGAAGGTCAAGTGCTCCGGCGTGTGTCCAGGCGTATGCACCGCCTCGACGATCACGCGGCCGACCTCGATGCGCGTGCCATGCTTCAGGAGCCGTCCTTCGCCGGCGAACCGATACTTCCAGGCCGCATCGCCTTCATCCGACAGATGCAGCACCGCGCGGGCACGGCGCGCCAGCTCGCGGCTGCCAGACAGAAAGTCTGCGTGGATGTGGGTCTCGGTGACGTGGGAAATCCGCACGTGCTCGTCGGCCGCCGCCGCGAGATACATGTCGATGTCGCGATTCGGATCGATGACGATGGCCTCGCCCGAGGCGGCGCACGCGATGAGATAGCTGGCCTGCGCCAGACCGGGCTCGAAGAGACGTCGGACGATCATGGATCACCGCAAGTTGTCGATCGTCACGGGCTCGATCCGGTCGGCCGGCGCGAACCCGAAGACCGCGCCGTAGAACGCGAGCTCGGCTTCGAGGCTGCGAACGATGTTCTCTGCTTGGCGAAAGCCGTGTTGCTCGCCTGGATACGTGAGATACGCGACCGGCAGTCCCTTCTTGCGCAGCGAGTCGGCCATCATCTGTGATTGATTCGGCGGCACGACTTTGTCCTCGAGTCCCTGAAACAGGATCAAGGCAGCCGACAGACGATCGACGAAGTGAATGGGTGAACGGGCGCGGTACAGGTCCTTACTGGCGGGGTAGGGGCCGATCAGCGAATCGAGATAGCGGGACTCGAACTTGTGCGTCCCCTTCAGCCGATCTCGGTACGCGCGTCCATATCCTGTGCTCCCGCGGTAATTCACGTCGAGGAGGGCAAAGCCACGGCTGGTCCAGAACTGGATTTCTGCATCGAGGACCGCTTCGGTGGCACCCGTGGGGCCGCCGTGCGTGAGGACGAGAAGCGGCGGCTTCTCGCCCTCGGGCGCGACGAAATCGGGATTCTTGGGCGCGTAGTAGAAGGCGTGCACGTCGGCTTCGGACATGCGAGGCCCGGTTTGGTAGCTGATCGCCTCGGGCACCGAGATCCATGCCGGCTCGAGCCGATCCGGCGACGATCGACGCAGCACTTCGGCCTCGACCGCTGCCAGGGTCATCCGCGCGATCGCAGGCGCGTCGGTCGTCGACCCACCGATGAAATAGACGGCGCGTGAATCGGCGCGAATCGACTCGAGCGGATCGAGCGTCAGGCGGATCGGCTCGAACTTTCGCGGATCCGTTTCGACGAGCGCCAACCTCCATCGGCCATTCTCTGTATAGGTGACAGCAAGTCGCTCGGCCGTGATGAAGGCGTAGGTGACCATGCTGAAGGTCCACTGTGCCTTGCCGAACTCGGCCGCCTTCGGGTGGATGGGCTCGGTGTCGCCGCCGCGCCGGCGATAGAGATTCCACCAGCCGGTGATGTCCGAGACCCAATAGAGCGTGCCATCCGGCGACCACGACGGCTGGAAGATCGATTCGTCACTGCCGCCGGCAATTCGCTCGCGGCGGCCAAGCGTGCCGTCATCCTCGAGTGTCGAGACCCACAGCTCGGTGCCATCCCATGGCATGTTCGGATGATTCCACTGCAGCCAGGCGAGCTTCGTTCCGTCGGGGCTGATGACGGGGTCGGAGTAGAAGTCGGCGCCGGAGACCAGCGTTCGATTGGCCGTCCGACGTGCGGCAGGACCTCCTGGCCCGAGTGCGACCGCGGCGATCGTGTTCACCGGCTCCGCGTTCGCACGCGTGTGATCTTCGCGAACGCACAACAGGCGAGCCCGGCGCATGTCCACGACGCAGTCCGCGAAAAAGAAGCCTTCGTCGGTGAGCGCTTGTGGTGCGGAGCCGCGCTCGAGGCGGTAGAGGCGCTGGTCCGAGAAGTTGGAGAAGTAGATGGTCCCGCGGTGGACCGTATACGCGGCGCCCCCGTACTCGTGGACGCGCGACCGCACGTTCATGTCGAGCGGCGTGACGTCCTCGATGCGGCCGTCCGACGAGCGCCGCACCACCACCTGGCGCCCACCCTCCGACGGCCGCCCCTCCAGCCAGTACACATCGTCGCCGTCGAGCACGATGTCATCGAAACGCAGCGCGCCCGCCGTGACACGTGTCGCCGAGAGCGGCGACGCCCATGTACCGTACGGCGCGATTGAGACACGAGGGTTGGCCGGCGGTTCCGAGGACGTACAGGCAGCCATCGATGTTACCAGCGCACTACGGAGAACCGCCGCACGGCAGAATCGGGGCCAATGAGGGAATCGGGCCAATGAGGGAATGAGGGAGTGCGGGAATGAAGGAGTCAGAGAATGTGATTCCGGTTGCAGCATTCCCGCGCTCCCGTACTCCCCACTCCCGCATTCTCGCATGCCCGCATTCCCGCATTCCCCGACTCCCGCATTCCCGCACTCCCGCATTCCGCCATTCCGTCATTCCGTCAGTACCGTTCAGCATCTGTCAAGACCGTGACCGCCATCACCGACGCCAGGATGAACGCCCCCGGCGCAACGGCCAGCCACGGCTCCGTGGTCATGGTCGCCTGCGCCTGATACAGCATGCTGCCCCAGCTCGCCGCCGGCGGCTGCACGCCGACGCCGAAAAAGCTCAGTGTCGACTCGAGCAGGATGGCGCGCGCCACGGCCAGCGCGGCCGATGCACGAAGCGGCGCGGTGGCATTGGCCAGCAGATGACGTGTGAGGATACGTGCGTTGCTGGCTCCGGCCGCGCGCGCCGCCAACACGAACTCCTGCGTCGCGAGCGAGCGGACCGCCGTACGGGTGACGCGGGCGGTCTCCATCCAGCCCACGGCGCCGATCAAGAGGATCAGGGCGAGTACCGACGGCTGAAGAATGGCGGCCACGATCATCAAGAGCAGCAGGCGCGGCACCGACAGCATGGTATCGGTCATGCGCATCAGCAGGCTGTCTGCCGCGCCCCCGAAGTAGCCGCTCGTGGCGCCGAGCGCTCCGCCCAACATCGTTGCAACAGCCGCCGCCAGCACGCCGATGGCCAGCGACACACGGCCGCCGTGTAGCGCGCGGGAGAACAGATCGCGTCCCAGGTCGTCGGTGCCGAGCCAGTGAGCCAGTGACGGCGCGGCTCGACGGCCAGCGAGGTCGATCGCGTCGGGCGGGTAAGGTATGAAGAGCGGGAGCACCGCGACCATGGCGACCAGAACGCCGAGCGTGATGAGGGCGGCTTTCACGACACCCTTGGATCGAGCCACGCGTGCACGAGATCGGCGACCACGCCAATCGCGAGCACGGCTGCGGAACTGACCATCAGCATCGCCATCAACACGGTGTAGTCGCGGCGCGCCAGCGCTTCCGTGAAGAGGCTGCCGACCCCGGGCCAGGCGAACACGCTTTCCGTGACCACGGCGCCGGGCACCAGGAGCGCGACATCGAGCAACATCACCGTAGCGGCTGGCGCGACCGCGTTTGGGAGCGCGTGAAGCGCGATGAGGCGGACGCGCGAGACACCCCGCGCCCGCGCACTCTGCAGAAACGGCCGCCCAAGCGTGTCGACCAGCGACGCGCGAAGATAGCGCGACCACGCCGCCGCATGGACAAAAGCCAGGACGGAAGCCGGCAGGATCAAGTGCGACAATCGGTTCAGCAGACCGCTTTCGGCGCCGCGACCCGAGGATGGGAGCCAGCCTAGGCCAACGGCGAACACGAGCTGCAGCAGAAGGCCAAACCAGAATGCCGGCAGCGACACGCCCACCACAGCAATCGACGTGGCGAAGCGATCGATCCACGTGCCGCGCGCCAGGGCGCCGAGCACACTGCCAGAGCGGCTGGTCGAGGCCAAGCGCGCGACGCAAGCGCTCGAGATCCTCGGGGCGGACGCCAGGATTCGAGAGGTAGACCTCGACGGGTCCCCCAGGCACCAGGCGAACGAGCGTGAAGGCCAGCGCCGAGATGGCGAGAAGCAGCGGAATCGCTTCCGCGAGACGGCGTGACAGCAACGCGATCATTGAGTGGAGTATTCGTCTGCCGTCTGCTTCCTTCCGCTTGCCGCTTGCCGCTTACCGTCTGCCGGGCCTGTTCGTTGGGCGATGGGTTGATGTTTGATAGCGGCCCGCCTCGGTCTGCCGTCCGCTTGCCGCTTGCCGCCCGGCGCTTGTCCGCCTCCGCGCCGAAGCTCGCCCGCTAGGCCCGCGAGCGCGGGTGGGCCGTCGCCTTGCGCGCTCTTCTATCGCCCACTAGCGCATCTCCCACTCGTGCACGTTCCAAAAGGGCCCGGTGTTGGTCGGATTGCCCTTGAAGTTCTTCAGCCGCGTCGGGATGGCATCGAGCTTGGTCACGCCGTACAAGGGGATTTCCACCGCCAGATCGGCGATGCGCGCTTGCGCCTCGCGCAAGATGCGCGTGCGCTCGCTCTGATCGACGGTTCGATCTGCAGCAGTCACCAGCGCTGTGAGCGCATCGTCGGCCACGTAGTTGATGTTGCGCCCGCGTGGCGGCGTCCGGTCCTTGGCAAAGAACAGCGTCAGCTCGGGGTCGGCGGGCATCTGCCACCAGTGGAGCATGGCGTCGAACTTTCCCTCGAACCACAGTTGACTGATGCTGGTCCCGTCGTGCAATTGGATGCGCATGTCGGCGCCGACGTCACGAAGCTGCCGCTGCAGCACCTGTGCGACGCTTTCGCGGACGGCAAACCCCGCCTGCGTAATGAGGGTGAAGGCGAGCGGGCGACCGCCCTTCTCTCGGACGCCGTTGCCGTCGGCGTCCTGCCAGCCCGCCTCCTCGAGGAGAGAGCGCGCGCGTGCCTGATCAAACTCGTAGATGCGGACGCTCGGGTTGTGTGCCCATGAGACAGGCTGAATGGGCCCGTTGGTGACCGGCGCCAGGCCGTCGAGAATGGTGCTCGTGATGAGCTGACGGTCGACCGCGTGCGTCAGCGCTTGTCTGACGCGCACGTCCGCAAAGGGCACGAACTGCCGCTGATTGAGCGTGACGTGCTCGTAGGCATTGCCCGCCGTGCGGTGTACGGTGACACCGTCGATGCCGGCGACCTCTCGATACTTGTCCCAGGGCATCATCGCGACGAGCTGCACTTCCCCGCTCTTCAACTGGTTGATGCGCGTATTCGTATTCGCCACGAACTTGAAGACGATGGCGGGAATCTTCGGAAACTCCGCTCCGCGCCAGTAATTCGGCACCTTCTCCAGACGAATGAGCTCACCGGTCCGCCATTCGGCCACGCGGTACGGGCCCGTGCCGAGCGGCGACCGGTTGTAATCGGTTGCCGTGTCGATGTCGCGGCCTTGCAGCACGTGCTTGGGCAGCGCGCCACGGGCGAATTGCAACGCATAGGGCGCGTACACCTCCTTGTAACGCACGATCGCGGTCACGGCATCGGGCGTCTCGACGTGGCTGATGCGATCGAAGCCGTCGGTACTTTCCGGGTTGTAACTCGGATCGTTGATGGCCTCGACGGTGAAGCGGATGTCCGCCGATGTGAACGGGGTGCCGTCGTGCCACCTCACATCGGGCCGGAGCTTCCACGTGACGTCCATGCCGCCGTCGCCGCGTAGCGTGACCCCGCCGTTCTCGAGCGTCGGCACTTCGGTCGCGAGCAGCGGCACGATGCGCATCTGCTCGTCGGTCGTCACGAGGCCCTCGATGACGCAGGTTTGGATGTCTTCGAGGATGTGGGTGCTGAACCGGTTCAGCGTGTCCGGCTCGCGGTCGTAGCCGACGACCAGGACGTCTGCGGGCGCGGCCCGGCGCGGCGACTCGCTCCGACTGCAGGCCGACGTGACGATCAGCAGGGCCGCACAGGCCACAGCGGCCTGGCGCCGGATGCCGGCAGCCTCGAGCCCGACGGCGGCAGCCGGAAGCTGTACGCCGGGAGGCGGAAGCCTGACATCGACAGTCGGTCGTCGCGACTCACACTCATCCATCTCGGTCATCCGGGGTGCGATACGGTCTCATTCGTCATCAACCGATCGACGAGTGCGACCGGAATTGCGCCGTGGCCAAGCAGCGCATCGTGGAATCGGCGCAGGGAGAATGCACGGCCATCCCGTCGCGATTGCTGTGCGCGCAGCGCGTGCAGCCCTCGTACGCCGAGCCAGTACATCACGGCCGTTCCTGGAAACATGCTGTTTTTGGCCGCCTCGCTTCGTGCCGCTCCGTCCGGCATCCCAGCTCGATCGCGATAGATCGCGACCGCCTCGTCAAGCGTCATCTGCCCCGTGTGCATGGCGAGATCCACCACCGAACGCGCGGCCAGCCTCACACGCGTCTGCTGCTGCGCGATGGATTCGAGCGGCGTGAGAAAACCGACCTCCTCCATCAGATCGCACGCGTAACAGGCCCAACCTTCCGCCATCGTCCCTCCGCCAAACATGCCGATGCGGCTGGCACCGTCGATGGCAGCCACCTGACCGACGCGCGAGCGACCTTGGTACGCGTGGTGGTTCTGCACGTGGTGACCGATGGCCCCGTGGTGGATGACATGATTCAGCTTGATGACGCTATCGTTGGCGGCACGAAGCCGTTCCGCCTGGAGTGATGAAGGAAGATCGGCATCGATAGAGGGCACCACGTAGTCGTAGACGTCCACGCGATCGAACGCCGCCGGTGACCGGTAGAACAGATAGTAGAGATGCGGCGCGACAGCGCGGGTGTGTGCCGGGATGGGGACGTAGCGAATGGGCGCTTCAGGCCACGCCACCAGATCGTGCTCCGCCGCGGCGGCATGGCAGTCGTCCCAGATCTGCTGGAAGCGTGGCAGATAGGCCTCGACCGTCGGGTGGATGCCGGCAAGGGTGTCCTGCACCGTGTGCCAGCCCCCGTACGGTCGCGCCATCGCGTCGAGCGATCTGATGCTTTCAGCCAGCGCCTCGCGCGCTTCCGCCAGCAGAGCCGCCGGCGACTGATCCACCCAGTGACCGCGCCGGATGAGCAGCGCGAGAAAGTCCTCATTGGCGTCCTCGTGTCGTGCTCGAGTCGCAAGTGATGCCGCGATCCATGCGCCCAGCTCGCGAAATGCCGCCGCTGCCGCGATCGAGGCTTCGGCGAAGAGCGTCACCGCGGCCGTGCACTCGCGCTGCGCGCGTGCGGTCCCTTCAGGGGCTGCGCGAACGAGCGTGTGTCGCGCGGCCGCGAGAAATCCTGGAATAGCATCGAGCCGATCGGTCGCAGATGCAAGCCGTTCGGTGACCGGCGCAAAGTCGCGCGTGACGAGCGAGAGGACAGAAAAGATCGCCTCGCCGGTCCAGAGTGAGGCATTGCCGCGGTAGAAGCGTGGACCCTCGTGCTCGGCGATCTGAATCTCGAGAAACGCGTCGGCAAGGGCGAGATCGACGCCCTCGGGGAATGTCGGTACTTCCGACTCCCGCCCGTGTCCAGCGTCCACCAGCGTGCGCCGCAGGTCGCGCATCTCGCTGACCGCGTCGGCGAGGCCGTCCGGAGACCAGTCGGGCAACATGGAATCGTGATCGTGCACGCCGGTGAACGTGGCGGTGACCGGACGCCGGCGGTAGTACGCGGCGAAGAAAGCGTCGAGCGCCGCTTGCGCGGTCAGGCGAGTGGCAGGCTCACCCATCGGCGTTCCCTGAATGACTGCTCGACCGCGTTGATCGTCTCCTGCACCCACGCGCCGTCGGCAAAGCTGCCTTCGTTCGCGGCATCTGGCGACACGATCTCGGTCAGAAAGCTGCTCACCAAATTGGCATAGAACAGCGTCCGCCACGACTCGCGCGAGTCGCCGCCCGGCGGGAAGAGATCGGTGGGCACGTCGAGGCGACGGAGCTCGACGTGATCCTTCGTCGCCGTCCACAGCCGCTCACAGACGCCGCCCTCCTCGACCAGACGACAGATGATGGCGCCCTCGCTGCCGTAGAGGCGCGCTTCGATGCCCGGGTAGTTGCCGACGGTCACGAAGCTGGTCTGGATCGAGCAGATCGCGCCGTTGGCGAACTCCCCCAGATAGATGTCGCCATCGTCGATGTTCATCCGCTGCATGCGGCCGGTCTGACGCACCATCCGCTCGGGGATGAAGTTGCGCATCGTACCGACGACGTGCGACAGGTCGGCACCGACCATCAGGTGAGAGAGGTCGATGATCGGCGCACCATAGCCTTCGAGCGACGAGACGTGCAGGACGCCGGGATCGGCGGTCGGGTCGACCTGGCGGAGCGGGTTCGCCGGATCCAGCCACTGCGAGTTCTGCTCGTAGCCGTTGAAGATGAAGGGGGTGCCGACGAACCCCTCGCTGACGAGACGACGCATGTGGCGCATGGCGGGCGCATAACGAAAGGTGAAACCGACCTTCGTCTTCAGTCCCTTTTCGCGCGCGAGCGCGGCCGCGCGGCGGGTGTCTCGGAAGTCGTAGGCCACGGGCTTTTCGCACAGCACGTGACAGCCGCTCTGGAGCGCGGCCCATGCCAACTCGAAGTGTGTGTGGCTCGGCGTACAGACGTCGATCAGGGTGAGATCCCGCCGGGCCAGCAACGCACCCGGATCGGCGTAGACGTGTGGAATACCGAACTGCGCCGCGGCTTCGTGGGCCAGATGCTCCTGCGGATCGGCGATGGCGACCAGCTCCGCGCGCGGGTCGCGTGCAAAGCCTGGTAAGTGCGCCGCTCGCGCCCACGTGCCCGCGCCGAGCACCCCGACGCGGACACGTTCGACGTTGGTCATGGGCGCGGGATCATGGCATGGTTCGAGCTCGGCGCCTTCTTGAACCCCGGGCCTCGCAACGCCTTTCCCGGCTTCGCCCCAGTGTGCTCACCCTTGTCGATCACGACCACGCCGTTGACCAGCACGAACGGCACGCCCTCCGCATACGATTTTGGCTTGTCGAACGAGTTCGTCTCTCGCACCGCGGCGGCGTCGAACACGGCGATGTCGGCGACCAAGCCAGCCTTGATCTGCCCGCGATCCTGCAGTCCCAGAATCTGCGCGGGAAGCATGGTCATCTTCCGCACGGCGTCGGGGAGCGTCAGCACCTTTTCGTCACGCGCGTAGTGGCCCAGAACGCGTACGTTGGTCGCATAGTTTCTCGGATGGGGAACCCCTGGGGCCTCGAGGTTGATGGCCGAACCGTCACTCGCGATGGCCACCCATGGCAGCTTCATCACCGTGCGCACGTCAGCCTCGGACATCGTGTGGAAGATGCCACTGATGCTGCCGCCCTCTTCCGCCATCAACGTGATGCACGTGTCCATCGGATCGGCATCGCCGCGAAGCTTGGCGATGTCGGCGATCGTCTTCCCCTCGTAGGCGCGGTTCTTTTCGGTCCGCGCTCGCGCCAGCGCGATGCCGTCCCACCAGCCATGCTCCTTCGCCCACGTCGAGAAGTCCGGATCGTTCTTCAGCCGCGTCCGCATGGCCGGATCCTTCAGGCGCTCGGCGAACCGTTCCGGTCCGCCCGCGCGGATCCAGAGCGGAAAGAATGCGCTCCATCCATGGAACATCGCTGTGTAGGGATATTGGTTTGCGGTGATCTCCAAACCCCTCGCGCGTGCGTCCTCGATCTGCTTGATGTAGCGCCCGATGGTGCCCGCATTCTCCCGGCCCCGGATCTTGAAATGGAAGATGTGCACGGGCAGCTTCGCCTGCCGCGCCACGCGTATCGCGAAGTCGATCTCCTTTGCCTGCTCGTAGCCCTCGCTGCCGATATGCGAGGTGTAGTTGCCACCATAGCGCGCCACGACCTTCGC
>JAIVJN010000330.1 GCA_020200025.1 Acidobacteriota bacterium
CAGGTGCGTCAGGTGCGATAGGTGCTTCGGTGCAGGTGCGCCAGGTGCGTCAGGTACGATCTAACCACGCTTTCCATGCCGCGGCTTGAATCTCTTTGACCGCAGCGCCGCGCTCGGCGGAAAGTCGTACTAGATCATCGAACTCGGGCTGTGCGTTCATCACCAGCTGGCCACGCCGCGCCACCTTGAACCGCACGTCGCCGTGCGACGTCGCCACGACGATGGTCTCGCGGTCGAGACACTCGCGCGCCATTTCCTGGTAGCGGACACCGATCGTGGTCGTCTCGCGAAAGATGAGCTCGACGAGCGTCCGGCGATCGTCCGGCCGTGCCACGACGGTTACGACGGTTCCAGGACGGCCCTTCTTGGCCTGGACCGCGGTATAGCTCACTTCGAGGGCACCCGCGGCCGACAGGCGATCCATCAGCGAGCCGAAGAGCTGCGGGTTCATGTCGTCGATCGTGCATTCGATGACGACGACGCGACTGACGGGAGCCGTCGCATCGGACGTGCCAACGATGACACGGAGCACGTTTGGCGTCTCGGCAAAGTCGCGATCACCTGCGCCGTAGCCGGCTCTTTCTACGCGCATAGCTGGCAACGGTCCGTAAGCGGACGCATAGTCGGACAACAGCAAGGCGCCGGTGGGCGTGAGCAGCTCGGCGTCGAGACCGCTCGAATAGACGGGCGCGTCACCAAGCAGTCGCAGGGTGGCGGGTGCGGGCACAGGGAACAGACCGTGCGCGGAGCGCACCATCCCGCCCCCGACATTGATCGGCGAAACCACGATCCGGTCCGCGCCAAACCACTCCAGGGCGAAGACCGTGCCGACGATATCGATGATCGAGTCGATGGCGCCCACTTCGTGCAGGTGAACGCGCTCGACCGCCATGCCGTGAATCGCCGCCTCCGCCTCGCCCAGGCGCGTGAACAGCGCCACGGCTCGGAGCTTGCCAGCGTCCGACAAGGCCGACCGGTCGATGACGGTGCGGATCTCGGCCAGCGAGCGGTGCGCGGAATGCGGATGCGGCTGATGATGTCCGTGTCCCTCGTGATACCCCGGGTCCTCGGAGGCCCCTCGGTGGCTGTGAGCTCCCGCGTGCTGATGTCGATCGTCGTGCGCCGGCGCGTGCCGGTGTTCGTGACGGTCGTGTATCTCGCCGGCGGGCACCGGGGGGGACTCGTGGACGCGGAACTTGGTCGCGCTGACACCGGCGCGCAGCACACGGTCGGCGGAAATCGCCCAGCCGTCGACGCCCAGGGTACCCAGCGCGCGATGCAGCTCGTCGACGGGCAGTCCGGCGTCGATGAGCGCGCCCAGCAGCATGTCCCCGGCAGCGCCGGCAAAGCAATCGAAATAGAGGACCTTCACAGTCTGGCCGCATCCTTGAAACTGAACCACCGCGATTCCCCGAGGATGAGGTGATCGACGACGTCGATACCCATCACCTGACCAGCGCTGACGAGCCGGCGCGTGAGCAGCACGTCCTCGGCACTCGGCTGCGGATCGCCGGAAGGGTGGTTGTGAAACAACACGATTGCCGAGGCGGACGCGAGCGCCGCCTCGCGAAACACCTCGCGCGGATGGGCGATGCTGGCATCCAACGACCCGACCGACAGAATGGTCGTCCGGATCAGTCGATGCTTGGCGTCGAGCAGTACGAGGCCGAAGCGCTCGACCCGGTATCCACCGTACAGCGGCAGCAGATAATTGCCGACCTCTCGCGGTGTGCCCAGCTTGGGGCGCTCGGGCGTACGGCCGGCCAGCACCCGACGCCCGAGCTCGATCGCGGCCAGCACGCGCGCCGCCCGCGAAATGCCCACACCGTCCAGTGTCGTCAACTCGTCGAGCCCGAGCCGCATCAATCCGGTCGCGCCACCGGCCAGATTGAGCACGTCGCTGGCCAACATCAGCGCACTCTTCGACCGCGTGCCGCTGCCGACCAGCAACGCGATGAGCTCGTTGTCGCCAAGGGCGGTCGGTCCCACGCGGGCCATCTTTTCGCGCGGTCGATCGTGCAGTGCGATCTGCTTCACGTCGCCGCCAGTTTCGTCAGCACCAAGCCCGCCGGCCCGCGCAAGACGGCATCCGCCCGAGCCGAGAGCGGGGTCTCCTCCACATTGATCTCGACGATCCGGCCGCCGTTGTCGCGCACCATGTCGGGCAGCGCCGCCACGGGGTACACCACCGCCGATGTGCCCACGACCAGCGCGACCTGGGCGCGCCGCATCGCGTCCACGGCGGCGTCGAGCGTCCGCGCATCGAGTGCCTCGCCGAACCAGACGACCTCGGGCCGGAGCCATGCGCCGCAGCGGCAGTGCAGCATGGTCCGCGGCGGATCGTGGTCGCCGTCGCGGGCCGCGAACCCGCAACCGCGGGCGCACCGTACGCGCCACAAGTTGCCGTGCAGTTCGACCGGCGACGGACTGCCCGCTCGCTGGTGGAGGCCGTCGACATTCTGCGTCAGGAGGGTCACGCCGGTGCGACGCGCCTCGAGCTCGGCGATCATGCCGACATGCCGGCGCCAGTGAGGACCACCACACGCTCTGCACTGCGGATCCACGAGGCAACTCGATCAATCATCGTATCTCAGTCGCGGTTGCTCTGGATGCCTCTCCGGCGGCCGCATCACCACGCGCCGGGCTCGCGCGAGAGCGGGACGCCGCCGGAACGGCGTCGTTATCGTTATACTGCTCCGACTTCGCATGCCGCGCGTCTTGCCTCTTCTGCCTATCCTCGTAGCCTCGCTCGCGGTCGCCTGCGCTGGGCCACCGAGAAAAGAAATGGATCAAGCGCAGGGCGCGATCGACGCGGCACGGGCCGCTGGCGCCAACGAGTACGCCTCGGCCGAGCTGACGGCCGCCGCCGACGCGCTGGCCAAGTCCGAAGCGGCCGCGACACAGCGGGACTATCGTCTGGCCCTCAATCACGCGCTCGACAGCCGCGAGCGAGCGCAAGCTGCCGCAAAGGCGGCGGTGCAGGGCCGCGCCGTCGCTCGCGGAGACGCCGAGCGCGCCTTGGCCGAAGTGGATGCCTTGCTGAAGCGTGCGCGAACACGGCTGAATGATCCGGAAGTGAGCACGTTGCCCGCCCGGCTCGTGCGCGAACCGGTCGGCGCTGTCGAGAGTGCGAACAAGGCCTTGCAAGAAGCGCGCTCAGCGTTTGTGGCCGACGAGTACGCGCACGTAGGTACGCGGCTTCAAGGGCACGCGGCCGCGCTGCAACGGGCGTTGGCGGCCCTCGATGCCGCCGCCGCGTCACAGCCGCCGCGACGACGGCGCTGAAGGGCGATGGCTCAGCGCCCCGTCCACTGCCCTTCCAACACGATCTCGGCCCACCCTGTAAGAAACACCCCATCGTCGCGCCACTCCACCCGCTGCGTGCCGCCCGGGGCATCGACGTCGACCTCACGAGCCGCGCCGCCGAAGCGCATGGCCGCCACGGCGGCCGCACATGCGCCGGTGCCCGACGCCAAGGTCGGACCGACCCCGCGCTCCCAGATGAGGATGCGGATGTGGCCGGGGGCTTCGACGATCGCGAACTCCACGTTCGTGCCAGAGGGAAACCGCGGATGCGTGGCGAGCGCCGGTCCTAGGCGCTCGAAGCGATCGACATCGGGCAGGCGATCGACGAGCTGGACGCACTGCGGGTTGCCCATGCCGAGCGTCACGATGCTGAGCGCCTCCCCCAGTACGTCGATCGTCTCCTGACGTAAGTCGGTCGGGTGGCCCATCGACGCGCGAAACGTGAACCGTGCCTCAGTCCTTCCCGTCAACTGCAGGGTCTTCCATCCGGCGTCGGTGTCGACGCGAACAGTCGAAGGCGGCTCATCGCCGGCGCGCGGCGGCGGAAGCTGGTGCAGGATCAACGCCGCCAGGCACCTCAGCCCGTTGCCCGAGAGCTCGGACGGGCTGCCGTCGGCATTGAACAGGCGCATCCGCGCTGAACCGTCCGGGGACAACGAGTAAAGAATGAGGCCATCCGCTCCGATGCCTGTGTGACGGGCACACACGAGCCGGGCCAGGGCCGGCAGATCGTGCGTGTCGACCTGAGCCGCCGGGACGAAGAGAAAATCGTTGCCGAACGCGTGCGCCTTGGCGATGTCGATCATGAGAGTGCAGAGTGCAGAGTTCACGAGACAGGTGCGACAGGTGCGCTAGGTACTCAGGTACTTGGGTGCGGGTGCGATGGGTGCTTCGGTGCGCCAGGTGCGGGTCCGCCGAGCCCCCACGATACCCTGCACGCGCCGCACCCGTCGCACACGCACCAAAGTACCCAGGTACCTATCGCACCCATCGCACTATCCGTGCCACAGAGTGTGCCGTGTCAAGGTATCTGGAACGCGTCGATGACCCAGGTGAAGCCAGTGGTCAGGCCGAAGTCGGGATCGCGAGGCGTCAGGCCAATGAGCGCCGCAGCGTCGATGCGGAAGGCGCCGCGCGTGTAGCGCGCGCCCGCGCGCAGCAGGCCGCGATTCTCGGCGCCCGGAGTGGCATCGCCAGACGCGAGGTTCAAGCGCGTGTTGATCTCGCCCACCAACTCGGCGCTCGCCGTGATCGCGCGCGCAATCGATCCGCCGAGCGTCAACAGGTCGTCTTGCCGCGCCGCTGTTGTCGGATCGCCAACGATGGCCACACCGACATTGCCCACGATGCGAATGGACTGGACGGTCTTGCCCAAGAGCACCGAGGCAAAGAAATCAGTCGTGTCGTGTCCGAGACCCGATTCGTTGCTGGCGTTGGGCAATTTGGTCGCAAAACGGAGCCCGAGCGCAGGTCGTCCAGCCGTTTCGCTCAGTGCGCGCAGCTTCGTGCCGACGATCACGTCGTCGGGCGCGGAGGTTTGATCCCCGACGACCTCGAGAGCAGACCTCAACGGTGCGGGAAACCGCCGCTTGATCGTCAGTCGGCGATAGAAGGCGCCGTCCACTTGAATCTCGGCAACCGAGCTGATGCCGATGCTGACACCAAAGGTCGGCACCGACAACAAATCACCTTCGAGTCCGCTGACCGGAAAGGTCACGTCGCGGGCGTGATCGAGGCCAGCTTCGATCAGCAGCCGCCCAGCGCCGACGGTCTCCGGATCCTCCGTCACCAGCGGTCGCTGCTGAGCGAATGCGGCCGCCGGGCCAAGCAACGTGATGGCGGCCGCCGCCGTCCTTACAACAAGCGTCGTCAAGCGCCTCACTGCCCCATTACTCCCTGTGTACTCCCTGTAGAAGCCGCCGATCGTGCTGGCGAGGTGTGGCGGATCCAAAGGAGCACGTGTCGGAGCTCCCGCATCGCCCGAACAAGTGGCTACCACCGTTTGCGACTGTCCATCAGGATCGTAACGGGGCCGTCGTTTTCGAGTGACACGCGCATCATCGCCTGGAACTCGCCTGTCTCGACGGTCAACCCGGCGGCCCGCAGCTTCTCTACGACATCTTCATACAAAGGCCTCGCTTGCGCCGGTGGCGCCGCTTGGTCGAACGATGGCCGGCGGCCGCGCCGGACGTCGGCCGCCAACGTGAACTGCGACACCACCAGCACGGCGCCACCCACGTCTTCGACCGAATGGTTCATGCGTTTGCGCCCGGACGCATCCCTCTCGTCTTCAAAAACGCGAATCTCGCGAACCTTCGTCGCGATGTACTCGACATCCGTTGCTCCATCTCCCGTCTCGACGCCGATGAAGACGAGCAGGCCACGACCGATGGCGCCAACGTCGCGTCCCTCCACCGTCACGCGAGCGGTGAGAACGCGCTGCACGACGGCACGCATCATTTGGGGAGGACAAACGGCGGGCTGACCGGCGCGAGGCGGGACGTCAGCACGGGAATCAACGGCTGCTCAGGGGCGAGATCCGCGACGGCTGCCAAATGCGCGCCGAGCTCGCTGCGCAGGTCGGCACTCGGATTGAGCCGGCGGTCGAGCAGGTGCCTCGGCATGACATTGCCCAATGCCCGGATCATCGACGACTTGACGGCCGGGTGCTCGCGCTCGAGCTCGACGATGAGACGTTTGACGCGCTGTCGCTGAAGGCTCAAGTCTCCACAGGCTGGACAGCAGCAGCCGATGACCGGCAACTCGCGCTCGCGGGTGTAGGCGCGCGCCTCGGCTTCGGTGACATACACGAGCGGGCGAATCACGACGTGTCGTTCGTTGTCAGAGACGAGCCGGGCCGGCATGGCCTTCAGTGCACCGGCGAAGAACAAGTTGAGCAGCAAGGTCTCGATGAAGTCATCGAGATGGTGCCCGAGCGCGATCTTCGTGGCGCCGACCTGGTCTGCCACCCGGTAGAGGACGCCGCGACGGAGGCGAGCGCAGAGGGAGCAGGGTGTGGCGCCGGGCTCGAGCACGTCCTCGATGACCGCGCCGATGGTCGTCGACTCGCGATGGAGCTCCCACCCGCGCGCGCGACAGGCGTCGGCCACCTGCTGGTACTGGTAACCCTCGTAGCCTGAATCGACGTTCACGGCGACAATCGAGAAGTCGATCGGCGCCCGCTCGCGCAGGACGTCGAGCATCTGCATGAGCGCCCAACTGTCCTTGCCGCCGGACAAGCCGACCATCACGCGGTCGCCGTCCTCCACCAGTTGATACTCGGTGATGGCCCTAGTGACCTTCTTCGCGAGCCGCGTTTCGAGTGGTGAAGCATAGCCCATAGTCGTTCCAGGACAACACGAAGATCACAAAGGCCACGAAGCAAACCCGTTCGGGAACGAACCCTTTCTTCGTGATCGTCGTGCGCTTCGTGTTGTCTTCTCTCAAGCCGGCGCTCGAGTCACATGAGCGCCGTGACAAACAACCTGGTTGCTCTCGGGTGACATGAGAGGAACCAAGTCGGATCATATTAACAGCTTGCGCACGGCGTCCGGCCACGTCAGGCGGGCCGCGGTGGCCATGCCGGACTCGCCCATTCGAATGGCGAGCGTGCGATCGTCGATCACGGCTCGCATCGCGCGAGCCAGCGCGTCGGCCGTGGGGGACGTGACGAAGCCGTTCTGGCGGTCGTGGACGAGCTCGGCCGGGCCGCCGCTGTCGAGACACGTGATCACCGGCTTGGCGCTGGCGAATGCCTCGACCGTCACGAAGCCGTAGTCCTCGTTGAACGGGGGGAAGACCACGGCGCGGCAGCGCGCGAGGTGCGTAAGCAACCCCCCGGCGTCGAGACGTCCGACGAGGTCGACGCGGTCGTCGAGGTCGAGCTGACGGCGCAGTTTGATCAACCGCTCCATCTCGGCGCCCTCGCCGCCGATGACGCACCGGATGCCGGCGGCGATCGGTTCCGCCAGTGCGCGCAGCACCAGATCGAATCGCTTCAGCGGGGCGAGCCGAGAGACCGCGAAGATATAGTCGCCGTAGCGATCGCAGCGATAGGGCCTCGCGGGTGGCGGCACATGCAGTACCTCGGAGGTCAGCCCACCCCACCGCGCCAGGCGCGCTTGTACGGTCGCCGAAATCACGAACAGCCGCGATACACGCCGGGTCAGCAAATAGCCGTCGACCCGGTGCAGGATCTGCCGTCGCAGACCCTCCTTCAGCTTGTTCTTCGCGCTCAAGCTGCGGCTGAACGGCTCCCACAAGTCGTAGTACTCGCGCATGCGGTGATTGAGCCAGCACACGTGACGCTCGTGTCGGACCGCGTAGGCAGGATAGCGAAGCGAGATGACTTGATCGATGCGGCGTCCTTCGTGGGCCACGCCGACATCGGTACACCACGCCGCCAAATAGGCGCCGGCTTGGCGGCCGAAGCGATTCTGCGGCGTCACATGGAGCGCCGCGACGTGTCCTTCGGCGCGGAGCGCCTCCACCAGCTCGCGCGCCATGATCAGGTGACCGCCTTCGGCGAATGGGGGGCTCGACGTGACGACGAGAATCGTAGACACGACTATTCGCTCGCACCCGCGTCGGTCCAAACGGCCCGGCGCCGTGGCGGGAGGTGAGCCTTCATTCGTACACCGGCACGAGACGTACGAAGACGCCGAGCACCCGGTTGTCACGCGACCCACTCACGAAGAGCGGGATGAACGACGACTCGCTCGCGATCGAGATGGCATACACGTAGTTGGCGGGAAAGTCGGGGTAGGGACGGTACGGCAAGCCGTCTCCCATGTCGACGACGACCTGTTGACGATGACTCGCGGGAAGCTCGACGACTTGCGTCCCGGCACCGGTCGTAATCGTCACCCGGTTGGGCACCGGTCCCGTTTCAAGGTCGACCTCCATGCGTGACACGCGCAAAGGCCGCACCACATCACCGCCGGTTTCGCTGGCGGTGACGACCGGGGCACGCAGCAAGAGGTCGGCTCGCGACCCACCACGCACCCAGAACGCGTCCTTCTCCCGCGCATAGGCATTATCGTCGAGGAAGTAGGCGCTGATGGGTGGAGTACCTCCGAGGGGTTGCCGCACG
>JAIVJN010000100.1 GCA_020200025.1 Acidobacteriota bacterium
TCTTGGCACTGGGCCCGACCGGGCGCGTGGCCGATTACCGTTTCTGGTACAAAGCGCCCTACGCGTGGCTGATGATGTTGCCGGGGTTCGATGCGGCGCGCGTGCCGGCACGCTTCGGAACGCTGCTGGCGCTGGCACTCGCCGTCTTGGTGGCCTTCGCCCTGCGACGAGTGGCCGGACCGAGACCGCCGCTCTGGGTGGCAGGCACGGCGCTCGGCGCCGTGCTCGCCGACGGCGCCGCGACGGTATCCGCCGTGCCGCTTCCCGACACGGTGCCAGCCGAGGCCTGGGGCGTCGATGTCGTGCTCGAGATCCCGATCGAGACGTTTCGCGACACGGCGGCAATGTCGGGATCGTTGACGCACGGGCGGCCGGTCGTGAACGGCTACAGCGGCTTTGGGCCGCCGCATTATGCCGTGCTCCGGTCGGCGATCCGGGAA
The DNA here is from genome assembly GCA_020200025.1 of Acidobacteriota bacterium. GTDB lineage: Bacteria > Acidobacteriota > Vicinamibacteria > Vicinamibacterales > UBA2999 > JAIVJN01. The sequence goes on from JAIVJN010000100.1 coordinate 441, forward strand.
GGGCGCGTCTCGGTGATCGAAGAGCTTCGCCGTCTCGGCACGCTGGCCATCGTCGCCGATGTGGCGACCGAAGACGGGCGCGCCTGGTTGCGATTGCTTGCGCCATTCGCGCGACCCGATTTGCCGGCGCCGTGGGCGCGCGAGGTCCTCATCATGCCGCGCTTGCCGGCGCGCCCGGCGTGCCTGGCGCGTGCCCTCGGGCCGCAACGCGCGGGCCCATTGGTCGCGTCCTTGAACGCGTCGCAGGTGGGAGTTCCCGCTGAGAGCCTTGCCCTGGCGATCGACGGTGACTCGACGACCTTCCACACGGTGTCCGAATCGACCAGCGTCGGGGAAGGCTTTCACATCGCGCTCAACCACCAGCAGATGATTGGCGGGCTGGTGCTGTGGATGGGGCCGGTTCCGAACGACCATCCCGGCCTGCTCCAGGTTGCGGTGCGCGCGAGCGCGGGCGTTCAGACGGTCTTCGACGGTGACGTGGCAGGTCTGGCGATGTCAGGCGCGCTGGCCGATCCGCGCCGCGCGCCGCTCGCCGTCTGTTTCCCCCCCGTGCAAGCCGACGGCCTCATGATCTCGGCCCCGGCGACGACCAAACGGCCGTGGAATGTCGCTGAAGTGTCGGTCCTGGCGGCCCAGTAGGACCGCGCTTCGCGCGGGGGGACCGCTCCGCGGGGGACCCTCGCTCCCCTCGGTTAGGACCGCTCGCGTTGCTCGCGGTGGGGACTCTTCCCTACCGGCGAACGGGAGAGCCGGTCCCACCCGAAGGGTCCACCCGCAGCGTCCTGCTGTCATTACCGCTGCTCTAGCGGCACCCAGTGTTGTGGATACTGCGGCCCCGTATAGTCCGCGCGTGGGCGGATCAAGCGGTTGTTCGCGTACTGCTCGAGGACGTGCGCCGTCCAGCCGGAGATTCGGCTGACGGCAAAGATGGGCGTGTACAGGTCGATGGCGATGCCCATCGCGTAATAAGTGGTCGCCGAGTAGAAGTCGACATTGGCAGACAGCTTTTTTTCCGCCCGCACGGTCGCCTCAATGCGTTCGGACATGTCGAACCATCGCGTGTTGCCGGCCTTCTGTCCCAGCTCGCGCGACATCTGACGAAGATGCGTCGCACGCGGATCTTCGGTGTGGTAGACGCGGTGACCGAACCCGGGGATCTTCTCCTTGCGCGCCAGCTTGCCCCGAACGTAGGCGTCGACCCGATCGACGGGCGCGTCTTCGCCGATCTCGAGCAGCATCTTCATCACCTCGGCGTTGGCGCCGCCGTGGAGAGGACCTTTCAACGTGGCGACGCCCGCGACCGTCGCTGAATGGATGTCGGTGAGCGTGGCCGCGGCGACACGCGCGGCAAACGTCGACGCATTGAGCTCGTGATCGGCGTGGAGCGTGAGCGCGACGTCCATGGCCCGCGTGGCGGTCGGATTCGGCCGCTGTCCGCTCAGCATGTAGAGGAAGTTGGCCGCGTGTCCCATGGCCGGATCCGGCGCAATGGGCATGTCACCCTCCTGAAGGCGGCCCCACGTCGCGACCAGGCTCGCCATCTGACCCGTGAGGCGAACCGCCTTGCGATACGCGGCCTGCGCGCCACTCGCGGCCGCGTCCGCGTCGTAATGGCCGAGGGCGGAGGTCAGCGTACGGAGCGCGTCCATGCCGTCGACGACCGGCAGCATCTTCATCAGACGCAGTACGGCTTCGGGCAACGGGCGCGCAGCCGCGAGCTGTGACTGCAGGTCGCCGAGCTCGGCGCGCGTCGGCAGCCGGCCGTGCCACAGCAGATAGCAGGTCTCCTCGAAGGTCGCGAATCGCGCGAGGTCGTGGATGTCGTAACCGCGGTAGGCTAGGACACCTCGGTCGCCGTCGAGGTAACAAATGGCTGACGAAGTGGCGACGACGTCTTCCAATCCGGCTTTGGCTTTCAGGTCCGCACTCATGAGCGGATCTTACTCCCGCTGTTCCCGTTTCGCGCGGCGTCCATTCGAGCTGTTAGGATCAACAGCTTGCGATCGCGCCCGAGACGCGTCTTCCGGCCAGAAGCGATCGTGTGCTCACCATGCCGACGCCTCGTATCCTCTCGAGCCGCTGGCTGCCGTTGATCATGGCGGTGGTCGTGGCGGGGCTTGCATCGCTGCCCCAGATCCTTCCGATCCGTCAGGTCGTCGACCATCAGGATCCGTTGTTCAGCATTTGGCGGACCGCGTGGATCGGGCATGCGCTCGCCCAGTCACCGAGCCGGCTGTTTCACGGCAATGTCTTTTACCCGCAGCCGTACACGCTCACCTACTCGGACGCCGTGCTGCTCCAGGGCGTGGCCCATACCGGGCTGACGCTGGCGGGTGCGTCGGTGACCGTCGCCTACAACCTGCTCATCTGGCTCTCCTTCCCGCTCAGCGCGCTGACGATGTTCCTGCTGGCGGAAAAAGTCAGCGGCCGTGCCTGGGCCGCGTTCCCCCCCGCGATCGCGTATGCCTTGTCGGCCTACCGCTTCGACCACATCATGCATCTCGAGGTGCTCTGGACACAGTGGCTGCCGTTGCACTTCTATCTGGCGATGGTGGCGTACGAGCGTGGCACCTGGCGCTCCGCCCTGGCCCTCGGTGTGAGCCTTGTGGCTCAGATGTTCTCGTGTTTGTACTTTTTTCTCTTCAGCCTGACGGTGCTTCCCGTTGCGGCGGCGGCGCAGTTTGCTGCCGCTCGGCGCGTGCCACGGCGTGCCCTGTTTCGTGTCGTGGTCGTGGGCATCGTGCTCGTGGCGCCACTCGCGGCCGCCTACGGGCAGGTATATACCCGAGGGTTGCGAGAGGTTGGACCGCGTCGCCTCGACGAGGTTCGTATCTATAGCGCCGGGCTCGGCACCTTCTTCGCGGCTCCGGAGCGTAACCTCGTGTTCGGCTGGACGGAAGCCCGATGGGGCGGGCCCAACGAGAAGCAACTCTTCCCGGGACTCGTGGTCTTGCTCCTGGCCGCGGCTGCGCTCTTTCGCGCACGTGGTCCGTATGTGTGGCCATGGCCATGGCGCTCGGCGTGCACGGTCCGCTCTACACGTTCTTTTACACGTATGTGCCTGGCTATGCGAACCTTCGTGTGCCGACGCGGTTCGGTGGGTTCGTGTCGATGGGCGTCGCAGGTCTGGCGGCGTGCGGGCTTGCCAGGCTGATGCGCGGACACGACACGCGCAAGCAGGCGTATCTCCTGAGCGTGCTCACCGTGCTGATCCTCATCGAAACCGCCACCGCACCGAGTGACCGGCGGTCTATCCCGGAAACGCCCACGCCGGTCGACCGCTATCTTGCGAAGCTGCCCAACGCCGTCGTGGTGGAGTATCCGTTCTCGAGCCCGGGATGGCTGCCACACAACGACCATCTCTATCAACTGCGCACCATCCACCACTGGCGCCCGCTCGTCAACGGCTACAGTGGGAACTATCCACCCGAGTATCTGCGTCTGATCGATGGTCTGGCCGAGGAGGAGGCGGGAAGCACGGCGTGGCTCGACCTGCTTCGCCGCGCCGGAGCGACGCACCTCATCGTCCACAAGGACCTCGACAAGCCTGATGTCACGGGCGCGCTGCTCTACGCGCTCGAGCCGCGAGCGGATGTCAAGTCGATCGGCGAGCTCGCGTGCTGGCCGGACAGTTGCGCCGTGTACGAGTTGCACGCCCGTCCATGAGCGGCGCTCGCCTCGGCGGGGTCACCCTGTTCGCGTTCGCCACGCTCATCATCGGGTACGCCCTGCAACTCAACAACGGGCTCTATGGCCGGTCGGCGCTGGCGCTGCTGATCGTGGCGATCGGCAGCGCCGGCGCGGCGCTCGCCGGACCCAGGTGGCTCGTCTCGCAGCGTTCCGCCTTGTCGGCACCGGGCTGGCTGACGGTGGTCATGCTCGTGGGACTGGCGGCCGACCTCACCATCCTGAGTCGGATGCCGCCGGGCTTGTATCTGCGCCGGCCCAGTCCGTCGGCCCATCCGTTCCTGCTCGGCGCGCTGGCCGCGGCAGCCCTGGTGGTCGGGCTCGTCGCCGCCGACCGCGCGCGCGCGCGACGCCTGTGGTTCCCCGCGCTCCTTCTCACGGCCGGCGCCCTCGGTTTGTGGATGATTGACGCTTCGCCGAAGCCTTGGATCGACGTGATGACGGTGCATCGCGTCGCCCTCGGCGCGCTGCGCGCCGGCGAGAATCCCTACGCGGTTACCTTCCCGAACATCTACCGCGACGAGGCGTTTTACGGGCCCGACATGGTCGCGAACGACCAGGTGATGTTCGGTCTCCCGTATCCGCCGCTCAGCTTGCTGATGGCGTTGCCGGGGGAGCTCTTGTTCGGCGACATTCGATACGCTGAGCTCGGCGCGTTGCTCGTGGGCGCCGCCCTCATCGGCTACGCGGCGCCGACCCGGGACGAGCGGTCGATTGTCGGCCCGCTGGCCGCGGCGCTTCTTCTCTTCACGCCCCGCGGTCTCTTCGTGCTCGAGCAGGGTTGGACCGAAGCGTTTGCCGTGTGTTGGCTGGGCGCTACCGTTTTTGCCGCATGTCGCGCTCCTCGCGCGCTGCCGTGGATGCTGGCGCTCCTGGTGAGCGTCAAGCAGCACATGCTGCTGGCCGCTCCGCTCGCACTGCTGTTACTGCCTCGGCCTCTACGGTGGCGAGATGTACGACGCCTGCTGACGCCCTCCGTGGTCGTGCCGCTCCTCCTCGCGCTGCCGTTCCTCATCTGGAATGCGGGCGCGTTTCTTCGATCGGTCGTGTGGTTGCAATGGAGAGAACCGTTCCGGCGCGACGCGTTGAGCGTGCTCAGTGCGCTCGCCGATGCCGGCTGGTCGCTCGAGCGCGACAGCGTCGTTACCCTGATCGCGCCGCTCGTCGCCCTCGCGGGTGGTGGCTTCGTCACATGGCGATGGGCGCCGCGCTCGCCGGTGGGATTTGCCGCCGGCTTGGGCTTCACGCTCCTGCTGCTGTTCGCGGGAAGCAAGAAGGCGTTCTGCAACTACTACTACTTCGTGATGGCGTGCTTCTGCGCGGCGATCGCCGTGAGTGGCCACGCCTCCCGTCCAAAGGATAGCCACGAAGGACACGAACCGTGACGGCGTGTCAGGCTTCCTTCGACTGCGCCACGGCGACCACCCCTTCGCCCGAGTGCTGCTGCACGAGCGAGAGGAGACCGGTGTAGAGGAAGCCCACCTGGAACAGCACGAGAAAGGGAATCGTGCCGTAGATGCCGTTGGCGAGCGCGTAGAACACCGTGGCCGTGAAGTAGAGACCGAGCGCCAGCTCGATGAGCGGCTGCACCGCCACCGACTGGCGGTACCGCTTGCCGATCCACTCGTCTCCCCCGTTCTCGATGTGGTACTTCGGCGTGCGCGCGAACTCGCTGGGCTTGTTGAAGATCGCCTCGAAGACGGCTTTCGTGTTGTTCACGGCCAGCCCGATGCCAATGGACATCAAGAGCGGCAGGTAGCGCAGCCGCTCGGTCCACGTCTGGGGATAGAGCTCGCGCTGGCACACCATGTAGAAGTTGGCCACCGACGCGGTCGCCGCGAAGAAGAGCGGTACGTCGATGAGCAGCATCTCGTACCAGCCCATGTTGTAGCGAATGACCATCGACGGCGCCATCAGCACCGCGAGGACGCACATGAGCGGGTAGTTGAAGTTCGCCGACAAGTGAAAGAACGCTTCGGCCTTGATCTTGAGCGGTCGATCGGATCGCAGGATGCGCGGCATCAGCTTGATGAACGTCTGAATCGAGCCCTTTGCCCAGCGGTGCTGTTGCGATTTGAACGCATTCATCTCCACCGGCAGCTCGGCGGGCGCCACGTGGCTTGGCAGGAACACGAACTTCCATCCCCGCAACTGGGTCCGATAACTGAGGTCGAGATCCTCGGTGAGCGTGTCGTGCTGCCAGCCGCCGCCGTCGGCAATCGCCTCGCGCCGCCAGATGCCGGCGGTCCCGTTGAAGTTGAAGAAGCATCCGCCTCGATTGCGGCTGCCGTGCTCGAGCACGAAGTGCGCGTCGAGCAGAATGGCTTGAATCTTCGTGAGCAGGGAATAGTCCTCGTTGATGTGTCCCCAGCGCGCCTGCACCATCGCCACTCCGGAATCCGAGAAGTACGGTACGGTCTGCATGAGAAAGTCAGGCCGTGGAATGAAATCGGCGTCGAAGATGGCGACGAAATCGCCGCGCGCCACCGCCAGCCCTTCGTCGAGCGCGCCTGCCTTGTAGCCAACCCGGTTGGTGCGATGGATGTAGGTGATGTCGATGCCGTGCGCGCGATGCCGACGCACAGCCAGCTCGGCGATCTCTTGTGTCTCGTCGGCGGAGTCGTCGAGCACCTGGATTTCGAGCCGGTCGCGCGGGTAGTCGAGCCGGCAGACGGCGTCCACCACGCGATCGACGACATACATCTCGTTGTAGAGCGGAAGCTGGATGGTGACGAACGGCAGCGGGTCCAGTACGCCTTGGGGCAGCGGCTCCTGGTCCTTGTGCTTCATGTACAGGTAGACCAGGTAGTAGCGGTGCCACCCATACACCGCCAGAATAAGGAGGACGAAGAAGTACGATGCAAGAATGAAGGTTTCGGCGGGCGTCATGTACGGTCGGCTTTACAGGGCAGATACACGAAGAGTGATTATAGGCTGGGGTCGGGTCAAGTCAACGAAACACGGCAAATCGAAACCATGACTCCGGCCGAGCTGCTGCAGCTTTTCAATGATGTGCGCGCGGGGCGCGTAGAGACCATCGACGCACACGCGCGCGTGCTCGCCCGGCTACGCGATCAACCCTTCGAAGATCTTGGCTTCGCCCGCGTCGATCATCATCGCGTCATCAGACAGGGCTTCCCGGAAGTCGTGCTCGGCCTCGGCAAGACGCCTGCGCAGATTGCGGCGACTTTCACGAGACGGCTCGCGCCATTGTCGTTGCGCGCGACGTGGCACCAGGCAAAGGCACGATTGCCATCGCCTCTGCGGGCACCTCGGATCTGCCCGTGGCCGAGGAGGCCGCGGTCACCGCCGAGCTCATGGGAAATCGCATCGAACGTTTGTATGACGTCGGCGTAGCCGGTATTCATCGCGTGCTGCGCGAGCGGCCGCGACTCGAGTCGGCACGCGTCATCATCGTTGTCGCCGGTATGGAAGGCGCCTTGCCGAGCGTGGTCGGCGGCATGGTGAACGTGCCCGTCATCGCCGTGCCGACAAGCATCGGCTACGGCGCCAGCTTTGGCGGTATCGCGGCGCTACTCGGCATGCTCAACTCGTGCGCCAACGGCGTCTCGGTGGTGAACATCGACAACGGATTCGGCGCCGCTTGTATCGCTAGTATGATCAATCATCAGTAACATTCCCGCAGGCCTTCAATCCCACACTCCCGCATTGCATGTTTGCCCTCCGTTCCCTCGAATTCGATCGCATCATCGACGTCGTCGTCAGCCTGGCACTGACGCCTTTCGGCGAGGCACGCCTGGCGCTGCTCGTGCCAGAGCGCGACGCGACGGCGGTCGCCGCCGCGCTTTCGGCGACGAGCGAAGCCCGGACCTATCTCGAGACCCACGCGCTCTTCCCCTTGCGCGCCGGAGCCGGACTTGACGCGGCACTTGCAGCGCTCGCCATCGAGGGTCGATTCCTCGAGCCGCTCCAACTGCGGATCGTTGCAGACTTCCTCGACTCGGTGGGCGCGACGCGGGCCGCGGTGATGGGCGCCGGCACCGGGTTTCCTCTGCTGCAACGCGCCGTCGCGCCGTTGGCGTCCTTCACGCACGAGCTCGCCGGCGTCCGCCGAGCGATCGACGTGTCGGGAGAGGTGCTCGACGAGGCCAGTCCTGCGCTCCGCAGCATCCGCGACGGGCTGCGGCAGATGCGACAGCGCCTGCGAGCGACGCTCGAGCAATTCGTGCGCGGGCGCGACACCGCCAAGTACCTCCAGGAACAGGTCATCACCGAGCGGAACGGCCGATACGTGCTGCTCGTGAGAGCCGAGCATCGCAGCAGCGTGCCCGGCATCGTGCATGGAAGCTCGGCGAGCGGTGCCAGCTTGTTTCTGGAGCCGGCGCCGACCGTCGAGGTCAACAACGACATCGTCGAGCTCGAGGAAGCCGAACGCGAAGAGATCGTGCGCATCCTGACGGTGCTGACCGATGCCTTCAGGGTGCGCGCGGCTGATCTCCGTGTGGCGGTCGACATCGCCACCGAGCTCGATGCCTGGCAAGCGAAAGCGCGGTTCGGCTCGCTCGTCAACGGGACGACGCCCAAGCTGACAACCGATGCCAGCTTCGCGTTGCGTGGGGCGAGACATCCGCTGCTGATCGAATCGCTGAGAACCCGGCAGGGACGAACGACCCAGGTTGAGAAACGAGACCGGGTTTCGTTTCCGGAGGACGACAAGGAAACGAAACCCGGTCTGTCAACCCCAGTCCCGATCGACATCATCCTCGATCCGCCGCACCGGGTGCTGCTCATCACGGGGCCCAATACCGGCGGCAAGACGGTCGCGCTCAAGACGGCCGGGCTCTTTGCGCTGATGGCGCAGGCGGGGCTGCACCTGCCGGCTGACGACGCCCGGCTGCCCGTCTTCCGGACGATCGTGGCCGACATCGGCGACGAGCAGTCCATTTCGGCCGACCTCAGCACGTTTTCTGCGCACATCACCAACATCGTCGCGATGGACCGCTCGCTCGAGGCGCCGTCGCTGATTCTGCTCGACGAAGTGGGCACGGGCACCGATCCCAACGAAGGAGGGGCCTTGGCGACGGCGATCGTCAGCCACTTCCAGCAACGCGGCGCCCTCGTCATGGCCACGACGCACTACGACGCTTTGAAGACATGGGGTGCGGGAACGGAGGGCGTGGCCATGGCGGCCTTCGCCTTCGATCCCGTCACGTTCGCGCCCACCTATCGCCTCGTCTACGGCGCGCCCGGACGGAGTCTCGCCATCGAGATCGCGAGACGCCTGGGGATGCCGATGTCGCTCATCGCCGCGGCCCGCGGTTTCTTGAGCGAGGATCAGAAACGGCTCGCCGCGCATCTCGCCCGGGTCGACTCACAAGCGCGGGCGCTCGAGTCCGAACGCTCTCGCTTGCAGCGCGACAAGCGCTCAGCGGACGAGACCGCGCGCTCGCTGGCCAAGCGAGAACAGACGCTGGCCGAGCGCGAAGCGCGCTTCACCAAGCGGCTCGACGAACGGCTCGACGATCGGCTTCGACAGGCCCGCCGCGATATCGACGAGGTGATCGACGAGCTCAAAGCGCGCGCCGACGGGCTGGTGGAGCAGGCGTCGTTGCGGTCGAGCGGCATCACGACGGGCCAGGCCGGCGCAGCGCGCACCGAGGCCCGCGCCGCGGTCGATCGCATTGTCGAGCAGCTCAGGCAGCCTGGGCCGACGGGGGCGGCATCGGTCGGACCCGATGCGAGCTCCGCGCCCGACGCGCCGATGACTATCGGCGCAAAAGTCGCCGTCGGCGCCTTGGGACTGGAGGGAACCCTGCTCGCCATTCACGGGCGTCAGGCGGAAGTCGACGTACGCGGCAAGCGCCTGCGCGCCGCGCTCGAGAACCTGCGCCTCATCGCGGCGCCCGCCAAGGAAGGGCGAGCACAACCATCCCGGGTTCAAGTCAGCGTCGATCTCCAACCGCGCGAAGGCCTCGCCAACGAGCTGAACGTCGTCGGGTGCTCGGTAGCAGACGCCCTCGACCAGGTGGCGCGTTTTCTCGACGACACGCTGGTGACTGACACCCGCGAGGTGCGGATCGTCCATGGTCACGGCACGGGACAACTTCGGCGGGGCATCCAGACGTTCTTGAAAGAGCATGCGCTGGTGCAGAAGTTCTATGCCGCACCGGAGAGCCAAGGTGGAGGTGGAGCCACGATCGCGGAGCTGCGAGAATAGGCTGACGCGGGAGCCAACGAGTAAGCTGACAACCGAAAGCGATTCGCGAGATGGCTCTCTTCCCTCAACAGTTCATCGACGATGTGCGAGCGGCGGCCGACATCGTGACCATCGTGTCGGAGTCGGTGTCGCTGCGGAAAGCTGGGACGGGCTACAAGGGTCTCTGTCCCTTCCATGGAGAGAAGACACCGTCCTTTCAGGTGAACCGTGATCGCGGCATCTTCAAGTGCTTCGGCTGCGGTGTGGGCGGCGACGTCTTCAAGTTCGTCGAGCTCACCGAGAAAGTCGCCTTCCCCGATGCCGTGCGACAACTGGCGCAACGCGTTGGCATCCCCGTGCCCGAGTCAGAAGGCACCGAGACGAGCCGGGAGAACGCGGCCGAGCGCGAAGCCCTCCTGATGATCCACGAGACAGCGGCCGCTTTTTTCCGCGAGCAGCTCGACTCGCCCGCAGGTCTCCGCGTGGGCGCTTATCTCGAAAAAGAACGAGCGCTGACGCCGGCGACGATCGATGCGCTTGGTCTCGGATATGCGCCGCAAAGCCGTGACGCGCTGCGCCAGCGACTGCTGGCTCGAGGGTTCTCGCCGGGGATGCTGGTGAGAAGTGGGCTCGTCGCCCGGCGCGACGATGGGAGCGAGGTGGATCGGTTCAGAAACCGGTTGATGGTCCCGATTGCGCGCGACGGCGGATCCGTGATCGCCTTCGGCGGCCGTGCGCTTGCGGCCGACCAGATGCCGAAATACCTGAACTCGCCCGAGACTCCGATCTACGCGAAGAGCCGCACCCTCTACGGGCTTCACCTCACCAAGGCGGATGTTCGGAAAGCTGGCTTTGCGATCATCGTGGAAGGGTATTTCGATTTCGCCCAGGTGTATCAGGCGGGTGGACTCCCGGTGATCGCCTCGTGCGGCACCGCCCTGACGCCGCACCAGGCGCAGACGCTCCGCCGTCTCGCGCCCAAAGTCGTTCTCAATTACGACGCCGACAGCGCCGGCCAGGGCGCGGCGGCGCGAAGCTCGGAGCTGCTCGTGGCGGAGGGGTTCGTGGTCAACGTGGCGGTGTTGCCACCGGGCGAAGACCCCGACTCGTTTCTGCAGCGACACGGTCGAGATGCCTATCTCGGCAGGCTGCGCGAGTCGCGGCCGTATCTCGATTTCCTTCTCGACAGGGCCGCGAGCGGCCACGACCTCTCTAGCGAAGAGAGTCGGCGCGAGTTCTTGCGAAGCATGCTAGCCGTCGCCGCCCGCATCCCGGATGCGGCCGAGCGAGACCGATTCGCCGACCGGCTGGCTCACAAGGCGCGGGTCACCGAGTCGGTCATTCGCGCCGAGATTCGCAAAGCTGCGGTCGCGCGGCGGACGACCCTGCCGGCGGAACGCCTCCCCTCGCTGAGCCGACGGCTGCTGCCCGCGGAGCGCGGACTGCTGTGGGCGCTCGTTCATACACCGGACGCGGCGCTGGCCGCGCTCGATCTTCTGAAAGATGCTGACTGTGAAGAACTTAGGTCGTTCGAGGTGCTACGGGTGGCGAAAAGTCTCTCCGGGATCAGCCCGGCGGAGATGCCCTCATCGCTCCTCGAGCGTCTAAGTACGACAGAAGCGCAATTGGTCACCGCCGCGGCGTCCGAGCCAGAAGCGCCTGTCCTGACGCCTCACGAATGCGTCCGTACGTTGCAGCTCGCATGCCTCGAGCGGAAACGAGCGGAAATCCAGGACGAGATCGATCGGATCCGCCGCGAGGACACGTCGTCTCCGGCAATGGCCGAGTTGCTGCGCCGCAAGTTGGACCTGGCAACAGCGGTCGAACACGCCAGCCGACCCGTTGCGCGCAAGGTATAATAGTGGGTTGCTCGATGGAGCGTCATTTCTGCGCCATTCACATTCATATCTCGGTCCCCGGCCCGGTAGGAGGATACGACCTTGTCGATTGAGGACAAGTTCGATGAAGTTCGCCAACTAATCATCGTTGGCAAGGAAAAAGGGTATCTCCTGTACGACGAGGTCAACGATCTGCTTCCCGCCGATCTGACCGCGTCCCCAGACGATCTCGAGGAGCTCTTTACGGCGTTCGGTAACGCGGGCATCGACCTGGTCGATTCCGAAAAGTCCTACCGCGAGCGCGAAGGCATGGAGCGGGAGGGCGGCGAGGAGGTCGAGCTGGACCTCACGCCGGGGGCCCTCGACAAGACGAACGATCCGGTGCGGATGTACCTGCGCGAGATGGGCACGGTCCCGCTGCTCACGCGCGAGGGCGAAGTCTCGATCGCGAAGCGGATCGAGCAGGGCAAGCTGAGCGTCATCAAGTCGATCTCCCGCATGCCGGCCATCACCAAGGCCGTCGTGCGCATGGGCGACCAGCTCAAAGCCGGGGAGCGCACCATTCGAGAGCTCGTGATCTTCAACGACGAGGAGATCACCGACGACCGCATCGAAGAGCGGGCGCAACAGTTCCTGCGCCATGTCGAGGCCGTGCGCAAGGCGCGGGGCACGAGCGAGAAGCTGGGCGAGAAGCTCGAGACGATCGTCAAGAAAGACAAGCGCAAGTATCGCCGGGCCAAGTGGAAGCTGATGCGCTCGCAGATCGAGCTGTCGCGCTTGATTCGAAAGATCGAGTTCACCGAGCTCGTGAAGCGGCGCCTCATCGACGAAGTGAAGGATATCGTCGACGCGGTGCTGAAGGTGCAGCGCGAGCTCGAGTCGGTGAACAAGACGCTCAACGCCAAGACCCGCCGGCCCAAGCTCAAGGAAGAGGAGCGCAAGGGGCTGCTCAAGAAGCAGAAGGATTTGCGGGTCGAGGTCAAGCGGATGACCGACGACCTCGAAGAGAGCGCCGAGCGGCTGCGCCACACGCTCGAGACCATTTACACGGGCGAGGCCAAAGCCGAACAGGCAAAGAAAGAGCTCGTCGAAGCCAATTTGCGTCTGGTCGTCTCGATCGCGAAGAAGTACACGAACCGCGGGTTGCACCATCCGCATCCCGGTCCATATGATCGAGACGATCAACAAGCTGATCCGCACCTCGCGCGCGCTCGTGCAGGAGTTGGGCCGCGAGCCCACGTCCGAGGAGATCGCGCGCCGCATGGACATCCCGGTCGCGAAGGTCCGCAAGGTCCTCAAGATCGCGCAGGAGCCGATCTCGCTCGAAACACCCATCGGCGAGGAAGAGGATTCGCATCTGGGCGACTTCATCGAGGACCGGTCCGCCGTGTCGCCGTCCGAGGCCGTCATCAACCTCGATCTGAAGGAACAGACCGAGTCGGTCCTCAAGACCCTGACGCCACGCGAAGAGCGCGTCATCAAGATGCGCTTCGGGGTCGGCGACGGCAGCGAGCACACGCTCGAAGAAGTCGGTCAGAACTTCGCCGTCACGCGCGAGCGCATCCGGCAAATCGAGGCAAAAGCGCTGCGCAAGCTGCGCCATCCGTCGCGCAGTCGCAAACTGCGGGCGTTTCTAGAGGGAAGGTCTTAGGAGTGCAGAGTTCAGATTGCAGAGTGCAGAGTTGGGAAGGGCAGAGTTGGGAGCGCAGACTGGGCCGCGCAAAGCGCAGCCCGTAGTGCAGCGGCGCAGCGGGGTAGTCTAGCGAGCCGCGGCGTAGAAAACTCTGCACCCTGAACTCTGCACTCCCTAAGGGCCCATAGCTCAGCGGTTAGAGCGGCCGGCTCATAATCGGTTGGTCCCTGGTTCGAATCCAGGTGGGCCCACTCAGATTGAGTGCAGAGTTCAGAGTGCAGAGTTCAGAGTGCAGAGTTCAGAGTGCAGAGTCAAAGTGCAGACTGCAGAGTTCGGTCAAAGTGCAGCGTGCAAAGTTCAGAGTGCAAAGTGCAGGGGTAGTTCGAGGTGCCTCGCCGGTTTCGCAATCCGACTCTGACGTCTCAACGAACTTCAAGCTCAGAACTCTGCATCCCACTCGGAACTCGGTGCTCCCGTCACTCTGAACTCTGCACTCTGAACTCTGCACTAGCGTTAAGCTATCCCCGAATGTCCCCCGAGCTGGAACATCTGATTCGCCTCCAGGAAATCGAGACCAAGGCCGCGGATGCGGGCCGGCGTCTGTCGGAAGCGCCGGAACGGATCGCGGCGCTCGATTCGACGTTGGCTGCCGCCCGTGAGGAAGTCGACCGAGCCAAGCAGGCCATTGCCGACAATCAGACGGCGCGTCGCCTGATCGAAAAGGATCTGGCGGTCGTCCAGCAGCGGCAATCGAAATACAAAGACCAGCTGATGGAGGTGAAGACCAACCGCGAATACCACGCGATGCAGACCGAGATCGCGACGGCCAACGCGGAGGTCGGGAAGTTCGAAGAGCGGATCCTCATCGGCATGGTCGAAGCCGACGACCTGACGGCGAAGTTGAAGACCGCCGAGCAGACACTCGTCGCCGAAGAAGCACGCATTCGTGCGGAGCGGAGCGTGATCGAACGCGACGCCGCCGAGATGAAGACGCTCGCCGCGAGCCTGGCGCGCGAGCGCGAGGGCCTCGTCGCCAGGATGCCTCGCAACGTGGTGGAGCTCTTCGAGCGCGTCAGCAAGGGCCGCCACGGCCTCGCCGTCGTCCCCGCCCGCGACGAACGGTGCTCCGAATGTCACGTGCGGCTACGGCCGCAGGTCTTCAACCACATTCGCAAGAACGATCAGATCGTCCAGTGCGATAGCTGCCAGCGTATTCTCTACTTCGTCGCTGCGAAGCCGACCGAAACGACCTCGGCATGAACCCGACGCGGGCCCACGCGGGGAGCACGCCTCGAGAATCCTCGTGACGCTCTGCCACGAGTTTCTGGCGAGCCCCCGAGCAGCGCGAGCCGAGCGGGCCGTCGTGCGGAGCGCGCCTTGTGATCACCGCATACATTGACGGCGGCGCCCGCGGCAATCCTGGACCAGCAGGCTACGGCGCCTACATCGTCGACGAGAACGGACAACTGCTGGCAGAGTTGTCTGGCGCGCTTGGCACCACGACGAACAACGTCGCCGAATACCGCGGGCTCCTCGCCGCTCTGGCCTGGGCAGTCGAACACGGTCGTACGCATGTTCACGTCAAGGCGGATTCGCAACTACTCGTCGAGCAAATGAAGGGCCATTACCGCGTCAAGCACGCCGGCCTCATTCCACTGCACGCCGAGGCCAAGGCTCTCGTGTCGCGAATCGGCCGCGTGACGTTCGAGCACATTCCCCGCGCGCAAAACAAGGATGCCGATCGGCTCTCCAACGTGGGGATGGACGCCAACAGTTGAGCGCGCCTCACGGCTGACGCGGTCCAACGCCGCCAGCCGGGCGCCCTGCCCGGCTCACGCTATCGATCAACGGAACGGTCCCCGAGCCAAGGGCTACTGGGATGCCAAGGACAGAGCCCTTGGCTAGTTCGGCACGCGGATCACGGCCGCCATGCGTCCGGCCGTTTGGCCGTCCGCGCGGTACGAGTCGAACACGTCCCGGTGAGTCTGGGTGCAAAGGCCGGCGACATGAACGTTCTCCGCTGACACTCCCGCGGCGACGAGCTGGTCGTGGTTGGCCGCCGCCACATCGAGGCGCAGCGACATCTCGCCACCTTGCATCTCTCCGCCGCGCCCGGCAGGGACAATGGAGCACCGTGGCACGCGAGAGAACCATTGGTCGACCTGCGCGCGTGCATGACCCGCCTGCAGAAATGCCGTCACCAGCTCTTCGCCCACTTCATAGCAACACGGGCCGATGCTCGGCCCGAGCGCCGCAACCAGATTTGCCGGCTTCGACCCGAGCCCGCGCATGGCCGTGACCGCTTCTCCGACGATGCCGGCGGCCGTGCCGCGCCAGCCAGCATGCACCGCGCCGACGACACCGGTGAACCGGTCCGCCAGCAGGATCGGGACGCAATCGGCCACCTGCACAACGAGCGCCAAGCCGCGCTCGTTGCTCACAATCGCGTCGGCGTCGGGGCGACGCTCGAGAACCGCCGCAGCGATCTTGCCGCTGGCGAGCACGCGCACGGCCCGGCCATGTACCTGTCTCACGCCGGCGAGCTGATCGAGCTCGACGCCGACGAGCGCTGCGACCGATGCCCACTCAGCAGGGTGAACATCCATTCCCCCGCGCAGCGCCAGTTGCCGGGTCGTGAACCCATGTTGTGTGACCGCCGAGAGCGGGCGGCAGCGGAGTGCGACGCCCCAAGACTCATGGGTCCAATGAAATGCGGGCGTCGGCGCCGGGAGCTGTCTCACGATGACCTTTGTCGACTCGAGACGCGCGTTGACACCCGTGCGGCGTCTGCCGCAGAGAGGACGCGTCTTCCCAGGAAAAACGCGTGGCATCGCGCTTGATTACATTCGTCACCAGTCAACGCCTGCTTCTCATCCCTCGGAGATACGACCATGGTCGTCAAGATCACGCCCAACGACAAGGGCAATCCGCCCGGTAAGCTGGCCGATGCCGAGCTCCATTTCGCAGACGGCGAGTTGCAAGGCCTCAGGCTCTTGGGTTTTGCGGTGTGGGAGCGGCGCACGGGTAGCGGCCGCAACGTCACCATGCCCGCTCGCACCTACGTGGTCAACGGCGAGCGTCGCAGCTTCGCGCTACTGCGGCCGCTCGGCAATGCTGCCGCGCAAGACCGTATCCGCGATCTCGTGCTGCAAGCGTACGCAGATTTCGAGGCACAAACTGCTGTGGCCAGTTGACTGGCCCGCGTGGCCGGCGCCGACAACCGGCTACGGTGCGTCTTGCTGGGACCGCCGGGCGCGCGCGGTGCTCATCCTGCTTCCTGGTCGATCGTTGCCGAGGTCGCCGGCCTGACGTCGGAAATGCAGACGCATTCGTCGGTCGACCCGCGATCGCTCGCGGTCGCGCTCCGAGGTTCGTTGTGTGTCGAGAGCGGTGATGCGTCGGGGGCTCGACGCAGCAGCCGCGGTGGGTCCGCTGATTGGGATGTAGCGCCGGAGGGATGTCGACGAATGTTGGCGTATGAGCCTGAGCAAAGTGCCGACGGCATGATTCGAAGGTCGTCGATTAGGCGCAGCGACACCGACGATCGATGCGCGGCATCGCCGGTGCAAACACGGGCGTCCCGTCACGAACCACCGCCTACGCAATCATTGATAACTGTCGCCTGTCCGCATGGCGGCGAGTTGTAAGGGGGAAAGATCGTAGATCCATACGCTTGTCGGCGCTCCGAATTCGGCGACGGGTTGGTGTTCGTCGAGCGCTGCCAGCACCCTCGGGTGCCGGGCGGCGAATTGGTCTCGCTCGCCGGCATCGAGCACGAGCCACGCACCCTGGCCGCGCGAGTGCAGGTCGCGTAGCACGCCAGGCATGTC
>JAIVJN010000499.1 GCA_020200025.1 Acidobacteriota bacterium
GTGTTGCCCTTCAATATTTCAATCTTACGGCCGCTCGCACCCGTTCCATCGTCTCGTTTGCGATGCCGCGGGCTCGTCGTGATCCTTCGACGATCACGTCTTTGAGATAGCCCGGGCGGGCAAGAGCCGCCGCCCGCCGCTCGCGGACCGGATCGAGGACAGCGTTGATCGCCGCGGCGAGCTTGGTCTTCACCTCGACGTCACCCACTTTCCCTGCGCGATAGCGCGTCTTCAGATCCTCGACCTCGCCACAGTCGGGATTGAAGGCGTCGTGATAGGTGAACACCGGATTTCCTTCGACCGTGCCCGGAATGTCGGCCCGCACCCGCTTGGGGTCCGTATACATCTGCCGGACCTTGTGCTGCACGGTGGTCGCATCGTCAGACAGGTGAATCGTGTTGCCGACGCTCTTGCTCATCTTCTTGTCACCCTCGATGCCTGGCAGCCGCGAGAACTTGCTGAGCAGCGGCTGCGGCTCGACGAGCACGTCGCCGAACAGGTTGTTGAACCGCCGCACCGCTTCGCGTGCCAACTCGAGATGGGCGACCTGATCGTCGCCAACCGGGACGAAGTGGGCGCCGTACATCGTCACGTCGGCTGTTTGCAAGAGCGGGTAGCCGAGAAACCCGATGGTCGATAGGTCTTTGTCCTTGAGCGCGTCCTGCTGTTCCTTGTAGGTCGGCACACGCTCGAGCCACGCGACCGGCGTCACCATTTGGAGCAGAAGAAAGAGCTCGGCGTGCTCCGGCACCATCGACTGGACGAAGAACGTGCTCCTTTCCGGGTCGAGACCAGCGCCAATCCAGTCGGCGACATTCTCGAGCGCGTGGCCGGTGATCCGACTCGTGTCGGCGTACTCGCTCGTGAGGGCATGCCAGTCGGCCACGAAATAGAAGCAGTCGTACTGGTCCTGCAACGGCACCCAGTTCCACAGGGCGCCGGCTAGATGTCCGAGGTGCAGTTTGCCGGTCGGGCGCATGCCCGACACGACGCGCTGGTTCGTCACAGCAGCCACGACAGCACGAGGTTGCCCAGGGGCCACACGAAGATCGACAGCGCGCCCGACAGCATCAGGACGTAGAGCAGAATAAACCCGTACGGTCGCAGGCGTTCGATGATGTCGGCCGCCGATGGCGGCAGGATGCCCATCAGCACGTTGCCGCCATCGAGCGGCGGAATGGGGATCAAATTGAAGACGGCGAGAAGGACATTGACTCTGACGAATAGAAAGAAAGTCTCGACGCGGCGAGCGGAGGTGGCGCATGTCGACGGGCACCGGTTTCGCCCAGCCGATGAGGGGGAAGCCGGTCACCATCGCAATCAGCGGAAAGAGCACGGTGCCGATCGGATCCACGTGCACGGCCGGGTTCAGCGACAGCCGTCCCAGCAGACGAGCCGTCGGATCGCCGAGGCGGTCGGCGGACCAGGCGTGCGCGGCCTCATGCACCGTCAACGAGACCAGGAGCACGAGGAACGCGACGAGTAGGCCCTGAAAATCGATGTTGTCCAAAGCCGTACAGCCTAGCACACGCGCGCGCGACACCTCATTCCGCGACCCGCGAGGTCACACGCGGTTCGCGCGTCTCGCCGCCAGGCGCCGCGACGCGCGCGCCTGCGCCTGGTCGAGCGCTGCTGAAGGCTCTGATGCGCCGCTCAAGTAGCGAGCGAGACCGCGGATCGTCGGAAAACGGAAGAGATCGGTGATCGGAATATTCTGGGCGGTGGCCTCGCGGACCCGCGCCACGGCCTGCACCGCAAGCAGGGAGTGCCCCCCCAAGTCGAAGAAGTTCTCGTCCACCCCCACCGAGGGCAGCCGCAGCAGGTCGGTCCAGATTCCGACGAGCCTACGCTCGACATCGTTCTCCGGCGCGCGACTCGACACCTTGAGCGCTGATAGGGCCGCTTCCGGGGGCGGCAGCGCTTTGCGATCGATCTTCCCGTTGGGCGTCAGAGGGAACGTGTCGAGCTGCACGACATGGCTTGGCACCATGAACTCGGGAAGACGGGCGCGGACCCAGCCCCGGAGCCCCTCGGCATCGAGGGGCGACGCCGACTCCTCGCTGCTCACGTACGCCACCAGTCGCACATCGCCGGGACGGTCTTCCCGCCTCGAGACCACGGCAGCCTGCACGGCTGGCGCCTGGGTGAGCACGTGCTCGATCTCGCCGAGCTCGATCCGATATCCACGCACTTTGACCTGATGATCGAGACGACCGAGGAACTCGAGCGCACCGTCAGGGCGATAGCGCACGAGATCGCCGGTTCGGTACATCCGCCCATCGTCCCGAGTGTCGAAGCGCTCCGGCAGGAAACGATCGAGTGTCATCTGAGGTTGGTTCCAGTAGCCGCGGGCGACCCCCTGGCCCGCGATGAAGAGCTCGCCGGGCATGCCGACGGGCACGGGCTCGCCCTCTTCGTCGAGCACGTAGAACCTCGTATTGGCGAGAGGACGACCGATGACGCTCGCTCGCGCGCCAGGCTCGACCGTCCACATAGCGGACCACACGGTGGTTTCCGTTGGTCCATACATGTTGTGCACGCGGCCGCCGACGGCCGCCGTCAGCTCGGTGGCCAGCTCCGGCGGCAACGCTTCGCCTCCTACGAGGAAGCGGGACACGTGTGACAGGGCAGGACGCGTTCGA
>JAIVJN010000331.1 GCA_020200025.1 Acidobacteriota bacterium
AGCCGCCTGTTATTGTTTTCTGATAGAAGAAAAGACGGAAAGAACGAGGAACTATCCGACGTAACTAACCTGTCCACCAAATCGGATCAGGGCCACCTATCGCGAGATGGATCGTGGTCGGTATTCATGGATCCCGCTGTCCCTCTCTTCGAACTGGCACGTTCCTGCCGCAACAACCAAGTCAGGCGGACGACGGTCGGCGCGATTCTGAAGGCGGGCGGACGGATCCGGGAGTCGTCGGGGCCTCCCCATCACCACGACCTCTACGGCTTGACCCCGCAGGAGTTCGATGCGATCCTCGGCGTACCGGAGCCGAATCCGGTGCCGAGACCGGATCGGTGGAAGCCGTCATGATCACACTCCAGGCAGATTCCAACCACATGGACGCCCAGGGGCGGCTTCGTCTTGACGGTCTTCGCATGCACCAGCGGACGCCCTTTGCCGAGATCGCCGCGAAGCACGAGACGATCATCTTCGTAGACGGTGACGACATGGTCCGCGGCGAACTCATCCAGGATCCCGATTTGGGCTGGATCGGCAAGGTCGACTGGGCGACGCAGGGCATCTGGGGGTCGTACTCGCCGGCTGTCGCGGCTCGCGGCTGACCGCCATCCGACATGGATGGCCGGAACACCACGGCGACTGGAGAGACGGGATCCGAGGCAGTGCGCCGCGACGGGGACGTAAAGCCGTTCACGGCCAAGCAGGGACAGTACCTCGCGTTCATCTATTACTACACGAAGATTCACGGCCGCGCGCCAGCCGAATCAGATCTTCAGCGATACTTCCGCGTGACGCCTCCCGTCGTGCACCAGATGATCAAGACGCTCGCGGCGCGCGGACTCATCGACCGCACGCCGGGAGCCGTCGGTCGATCCGGCTTCGGCTGGCGCGAGCGCAGTTGCCGGATCTCGAGTAGCGATCAAAATCGCAAGGACCATCATGATGGATGAATTCTCGGACATCTGGATCGAGCAATGCGATGCCGCTCGTGGTATTCGTGACGCCTGGGGAACGAAAAAGCCCTCGGATACCTGATCGGCGAAAAGTTGTTGAACCACATTCGCGCGGCCGATTCGAGGCCAGAGTGGGCCGAAAAGCTCCCGCTGTTCGTGGCGGAGATAAGGCGCATCTTCACGGCCGACGAGCTGCAGACGTACTTCGCCACCGCCACGCGCGTCGGCCCTGCCTGGGCATGTTGCGAGTGACGAACAGGACGGAACGATGCGCGACGCCGGCATGTTCGACGACGATATAATCAGCGCAGCCTCCGACGCGATCCTATTTACGCGCACGTGCGCTGCTGATCGGCGACACGATGGCCGATGCAGCTCAGTGACACAGTGGAGATTAGGACGTCTGACACACTTTCGGGGATAATGGATTTCGGCCGCCCCGTAGTCGTTGATTCTAAAGTGGAGAGATGTCCGAGTGGTTGAAGGAGCACGCTTGGAAATTGCTCCGGCGGTTTGCGACGGCGTGCTGCAGATTTCGATTACCGTTGCAGATCCAGAGAGTTAACCGCGCTCGCGTCACGTCGGTCGATCGCCGTAAACATCAGTAGATCTCGCCGAATCGAAAGCGTCACGTCACAGTCTACGTGGGGTTGAAGGAGCACGCCTTCAGGCGTGTGCTACCAGTGCGGATCGCGGACCGGCCGAAGGCGACGTCATGTGGAACGACGGCCCGACCTTGGCTGGTTGCGTGTTCGAGCACTTGAACGTCCGGCCGGCCAATCAGTTGCTGGTCCCACGCGGTGCGTACATCGCAACCGCGCGCCCGAAGTCCTGCCACGACATCGGGAGCGATGTTCTCGTCCTCACCGAGGCAATGGGCTTCTACGCAGGACGTCCGGAATGCGACATGGATCTCTGGCTCTCACCAGACCGATGCCTCATCCCTGCCGACCCTCGTTCGATGCGGCCTCTGGTGGCACGGTCCTCAGTGCGGTACTTGGAAGCGCGATCGTGATGCGATCCGTCCGGCCGCCCAGGGCGGCGAGCAATCGATCGTTGAGCGTCACGAAGATGTCGGCGTGCGCGCACTCGGCTTCGGCGACGACGTGGCAATCCCGCGGGTCCGGATAGAGATCGACGTACCGTTCAGCGCGACCTTTGGCGCACCCGAGAAGAGTCTCCTGCTCGCCATCGATAAGCGTCAGACACGTGATCGCCGACAAGGCCTCGGCTGACGTGCCTAAGGCTTGGAGCTCTTTCGCGATTGTAGGAACGATCAAAACGTGTGAGGCGCGCGAGAGCAACTCGTTAATCGCGGCAACTTCGGAGTCGCGGGCGCCGGATCCTGTCGCGTCTCGCTCGTGCAGCCACATTTCTATCACCGCTAGATCAAATCCCAGAACAGGACCTGCTTCGTGCGTCATAAATCCTCTCGTGCATCCACGTCAGTGATTCCGGGCTGTGATGGACTAAGCACCTGGGTCGAGGCGGCTCTTCACGAGCTCTCGCTGCGCGAACACGTTTACGCGTGCGTCGGCTGCATAGTGTCATGCGGGCGCGCAACCCGTTTCGATGAGCGCCTTCATCCGCGTGGTCGGGGTCCATGCTCGATTTCGGATCGACGCCCAAATGCAGCCGCAACGCCGTGCTGAACCAGCCTCCGGGTGCGTTGTACGTCATTCGGATATTCAGACACGTCTAGCCCTCCGGTGTTGGCTCGAAATCAATGATGCCGGGGTGTGCCACGGTCGCACCGTCTACCGTCCGCCAGGCGAGCACTTGATTAGGGGTGACTCGATGATCTCTGCGTCGAACCTTACCACTCCAGCCGGTCCGGCGACGGTCCGATGTGAGTGCTCTTCGAGAGAACCTCGACGCACATCGAGCGCGCGTGACATGAACCTCGGAAAGTTCTCGCAGGCCCTCCGGAACTCAAACACCGCTTCACACCGGTGCGTCCGCGGTGATTGTCTTCTGAATATCAACAGCACGCCGCGATCTCGAGAGACCCGTCAGCCGACCCATGTCGACGTTGATCAGTGCTCTTGCGCATAATCCAAATCCGAGAGTCCCCATCAACATCGCGCGCGTGTCGCGACGATTGCCGCAGTACGCCATCAACCCAGCGCCAACTACTCCGACGAGAAGTCTTGTCGCCGGCGACCGGCGTTCCTGCCACACGTCCGCGCGCAGCCAGGCCGGCGTCGCTCCCCCTTGCAGCGCCGGCACACCGCCAGCCTGCGAATGCTCCTCGAGCGCGTTGACGACCTCGTGCACGCCGCGCACCGCTCTGACCGTTTGCAGTAGTTGCGGCATTTCAGCCTTGAGAATCGCGCCGCTGATGGTCACCACCCCCTCTGCGGCCGAAACGTCGACGGCGTGAGGATGTGAGACGACGCGGCCAAGCTTTGCGCGAACACGCGCGACTAGCACGTCATCATCGGGAGTGCTCCGCGAGAGCGCGCCGGCGATCGACGCGGCCGTTCCAGATGTGCGGTGCATCACATCGCGGCTGGTCGCACCGACGGCGTCACGGCTTATGCGCGCGGCGTGGATCACTTGGTCGCGCACCAACGCCCGTCGACGCCTGCCTCGCTCGGGATCGAGCCAGTACATGAGGACCGCCCCAATACCCAATCCTGCGGCAAACGATCCTCGACTCTCCATGGAGGTCTTCCAATCGATACTTACTCCGCGCATAACCGGCGTCTCAAACGCGTCAGGCGACCGTGTGCTCACTGGCCATGCATATCTTCACGTTGACCATCGGCCTCGCCTGTTAACGCGCTTCTTGACCAATATCCTGCGACACTTCGCTCACGAACGCCACGACCTCTCGACCTGGTCGAGCGTTGTGCCTGGCGTGCAGCATGCCGGATCCGGGTCATCACGCAGCCACGCCAAGACAATGTCGAGGTGCACGTAGGCCCTGATAAGTGATCTATAGCATGCACGCCTCCGACCAACTGTCAGTTCCGCCTATCATCCGTGTTCTGTTAGAGCGGCTTCTCTCGAACGCAATCGTGGGCTGATCTTTGCATTTACCGTGCATGAAAATATACATATAAAACCGTGATGTGCTCAAAGCACAATGGAAAGCGGTTGAGGCGAGGTTCGGCGGCAGTGGGGCGAGCTGACCGACGATGAGGTCCACCGCATCGAAGAAATGTAAATGTGGAAGAGCTGGCGCCTGCTCGTGCCGCCCCAGGACGTCTGCTCTTCCTCCGTACGGTGACCTCCCTTAAGTTGCCCCGAAAAGGGGCGAGACATCCGCGCGTACCCGCCGGAGCGCCGCCCAGGCGTATCGCGCGGGGCAGAGCGGCAAAGCGAAGAAGCCCTCGGTCAAACGATCACGCGCGACTCTGAGAGCGCTGAAACGCGACCGCGACAGGCCGCATCTCATACGGCTCTCGCGACCCAGGCCCGCTCGGCGGCGCAGAAGCGATCGACGACAAGAGCGAAGCGGAAGACGGAACGCTCGAAGTGATCGAATGGAGTCGCAGGAGGATCATGAGGAAGCAACGCCGAGCCACACCTTCAGCGACAGCTGTGATGGCCACGCGAACGCCTGGCGGTACGTTGCCGGCGGCACCGGCACTCTCAATATCTCAGTCCTCTACTCGCGCCATAGAGACTAGACCCGATCGTCGAGACCCTTGACGCCCGCCCGTGACGCGCAGTGCGCGCAACAGTAGAACTTACTACCCGCTTCAGCACCGTGTCCGATGATCCGGCAGCCGCAGTGAGCACACGTCGGAGCCAGCGCGTGAATCGCACATTCAAAACAATCGAACGTGTGGGTGCGTCCACCTTGGACGACCTGGAAGACCTTGTCATATTCGTTTCCACAAACTTCGCAGCTGGTCATTTCATGCTCCGTATTGCATCGTCACTGCCTCAAGCGGTTCGGATGCTAATTCTACAGCGATGGCTGCCAGCGGACTGAGCCGAGTCTGTCCGTTTCCGTTACCATCGGTTACAAGACAAGTTGCAGGACCGTGCACGTCTCGGATGTGGATGTCGTTCACCGAAGAAGGCTTCAATGAGCATTTGCCTTATCCTACCGTTGGAGTGGCAGCCGTTTCTCGAGCAATTCAGCCGCAACCATCGTGGATGGCTCGCCACGGTCTCCCGGGCGAGTTCCGGTCGACCACGGCACGTCGACGCGCACGAACGCCCGCTCCGCGCGGTCAACATAAGCACGACAGGTCCCGGATCGCCACGATCGCCATTCATTTGCATCCGGATCCGCAGTCGGAGGATGTCATTGACCTCGAGGGCGCATTGAGAGTCGGTCTGGACGAAACACCCGAGGGCGCACCCAGGCACGTGAGATCGAGAGCAAGGGCGGTGACAGCGTCCGCATCGAGCTCCGCGGAGCGGTGCCGCCAGGCATCTTCGATGGACTTGCGCCTGGCGAACTCTGAGCTCGCGAATGTTTTGACCGCGCGGGGATGAGACCATGAAAAAGCAAGGCCGTCCTGGGTCGCCCGTGTTTTCGCGAAACTGTCTGGTGGGTCGATCAATGGCATGGCCGCTCTCAACCAGCTCCAAGACGGAGACCGTGTAATGTTGTGCCCCCCTCCGCGAGCGAGATCACGATGAGGAGGCCCGTGTCCCCAGCGCGGACGGAACCGGCCGGACGACACAAGGGACGAAAGACGGAATATGTCAAAGACTCTCTACATGGTGATTGAGCGGTTCAAGGACGGCGACCCCGTCCCGGTCTATCGACGATTTCGAGAGCACGGCAGACTCGCGCCCGAGGGTCTCTCTTACGTGTCGAGTTGGGTCGACACGCACCTCGAGCGCTGTTACCAGCTCATGGAAACAGATGATCCCCGGCTCCTCGATCAGTGGATGGCACATTGGAGTGACATCGTAGAGTTTGAAGTGAACCCGGTCATTACCTCTGCAGAGGCAGCGGAGAGAGTTGCTCCCCGCTTATAGTCGCTGAATGGGTAGGCGACACAGGCCCCGTGACTGCGGAGACATGCGGCAGTTCTGCACGGCCGCTCCTCGCTCACGCCCACCGGGGCGCGGCCGCGAGGTCGACACCGAGCGTCAGCTTGCCCACGAGCTCGTGCGTCAGCATGCCGTTGGCCGGATGAAAACGCCCGGCGCGTGCATCACGGAACAAACGCTCCAGCTCCGACTTCTTGAACATGCCGAACCCGCCCGAGAGATCGAGCGCGCGATCCGCAATCCGCCAGGCCGCTTCGACCGCCTGGTGCTTCGCACTCACGATCTTGATCACCCAGGCGTGCCCGTACTCGGCCCCGGCGTCCCAGTCACGAACGACCGAGTCGAGATAGGGACCGAGCGCCTCGAGCTCCATCACGATCTCCGCCACGCCGCGCTGGACCTCGGGATGCCGCACCATGCCGCCGGCGACCGCAATCGACGTCTTGTCCTTGAGGCTTTCGACGATGACGTCGCGGACGCGCAAGGCGAGGCCGTAATAGATGTTGGCGAAGCCGAGCAGCGCCCTGGCGAAGATCGAAAGTACGAACGGATCCAGGCCCGCCGGTCCCGCGGGGACGACGCGCGCCACGTGGCCATCGGGCACGAACGCCCCCTCGAGGATGGTATCGTCACTGCGCGTGGCGCGCATACCCAGCGTGTCCCACGTGTCGACAATGCGATACCCATCGCTCGTGCGCGGAAGGAACGCGTGCACGACCTTCGGCGCCTGTGGATCGCTGGTGTCCATCGCATGGAGGCCAAACCAATTCCAGACAGGCGACAGGCTGCCGAAGCTCTTACGTCCGTGGAACCTGTACCCTCCGTCCACCCGTTCGGCGCGGGTCGTCGCCAGAAGTACGGGCATGTCGTTGCCCGATTCCGCGTGCCCCGCGGCGAACACGTCGCCGGCAGCCGCCCGCTCGAGAATCCACTCGAGCGAACGATCGCCGAACCGCCGCAGATCCGCCGCGACTCCCACCCAGTAGTGGTGCATGTTGACGGCGAGCGCGGTCGCCGGCGCGTGGTAGGCGAGCCGGCGCGTCTCGCTCATCAACTCCGCCATGGTGAAACCGGGGCCTCCTAATTCGGCTGGCACTCCCAGCTTCAGGTATCCGGCCTCGCGCAGGTCGTCGAAATCGTCGTGGCAGAAGGTGTTGGCGCGATCGTACTGCGGCGCGCGCGTGGCGCAGCGGGCCAGCAGATCCGCTGAGAGGACGGCACGGCGAGCAGCGGATGCCTCGGTCATCGAGACGACTGACATACTCGGCTCCTTTCAGCAGCCAGGCAACCGCCTCAGGGCCGGCCGCTCGATCGGTAATACGCCACCTGCCATCGGGACCGGACACGCTGACCGAACATTCAAAGCCGGTGCCTCAACGGAACATGTCGGGGTTGATGGTCAGCTGGATCTCGCGAACGGCATCGGCGGGTAGCCCGGCCCGGCGTGCATGTTCGCG
>JAIVJN010000101.1 GCA_020200025.1 Acidobacteriota bacterium
ACGGTAGCGACGACCAGCGTCAGAGAAGACATGGCAGTGGCGCTCGTACAAGCGTTCGGGACTTACTACGAGCAAATCCTCCTCGTGGCCGACCCGCTGTTCATGAACAGGCTTGTGGAGTACGCCGCCGAGCTCGGCATGGACTGGCGCCCGCACAGGTTGAATGTGATCATCGGTGAAGAGGTATTTGGCGAACATTTCCGCGACTGCATCTCTCAACGGCTCGGTCTCGATCCTGATCGCCCGGAAGGTGGATATCTGATGTCGTCCTTCGGCGTTGGTGAGCTGGGGATGCACCTCTGTTACGAAACGCCTGCGACGATTGTTCTGCGTCGTGCAGCCGCCAACGATCGAGCCTTCGCGAGGGATCTGCTGGGGATCGAGGTGGACGAACCGACGCCGATCGTCTTTGCTTTCAACCCGATGCGCACGTTTATGGAGGTGACCGAGACTGACGCCACGGGCTACGGGCAGATGACGATCTCGATGCTCGACACCGCACTCCGCTTGCCCTTGCTGCGCTATCAGCCGGGCGATCTCGCGCGCCTGCTCCACCGCGCCGAGGTCATCGACACCGCCCGACGTCATCGCGTGGGGATGCCCGATACTCTGCCTGCCGCGCTGGTCGCCGTGAAAGGGCGCAAGAGGGAAACACTGCCGAACGGCTCACACGTTGCCGCGTACAAAGACGCCCTATATGCGGATCACGAGGCCGCCGGCCGTCTGACAGGCGCGTGTCGCGTCGTCTTCTCGAAAGACGAGTGCACGCTGCACGTGCAACTCGCAAGGGGGAAGGAGGACGACGGATCCATTGAGCGCGGTATTGTCGCGGCCCTCCCGGCCGCGCTTCGGCCAGCAAAAATCCTGCTCTGGCCGTACGGCCAGTTTCCCTTTGGGATGAGCCTCGACTACGAACGCAAGTTTACGTACTACCTGCCCGGCTGAGCCAGGTGGCAACCGCCCGTAGCTATCGGGTTAAGAAATTCCACCGCAACCCCGCGCGGAACGTGCGGCCGTTCTGTGGGATCGAGTCCTGTCGATGCTGGTCGGATGCGGGATCGGCATATTCCACGTTGAAGAGGTTATGGATGTTGCCGAAGATCTCGAACGAGCGTCCAATCGGCTCGACTACACTCAGATTCGCCGTCGTCGCGGCGCCGAGCAAGGTGCCGCCGAGGGTCGATCGCCTGCCGAGATACATCAGCTCGATCGCCGCCGAGGATCGGATAGTGCGTCCCGGGACGCTTAGGCGCATTTTCGCAATGTGGCGCGGCGAATTTGTGAGTGACTCCTCGGATTCTTGGTCGGTTGCACGCTGCAACGCGTAGCTGACCAGGCTCTCGAGTCGCCACCGCAGGCGCATCTGGGCTTCGAGCTCCAACCCGGCTGCGCGCACTTGACCCTCGTTAATATAGGTCGCCCCGATCGGCGCTGAAGGGTCCGGCGTAAGAGTTATCAATCGATCGGCTTTGTACCAATACGTGGAGACAGAGGTGCGCAGCCAATCGCTGCTGTAGCGTTCCCACACGAGCTCGTGCGTGTCGATGGCTTCAGGCAGCAGCCCTTGCACCCTGTCGCCAAAGTAGAATGGATTCAGCTCGTAGGTATTGGGTGCGCGGAAAGCCCCTCCATACAGGTATTTGAACGACTGATGCGACGAGGGCATGACGATGAGCGCCGTGCGCGGGGTTACGCGAGAGAAATCCTGAAAGCCGCGGTAGCCGTCATAACGCAGTCCCGCATTCACGATCAGCCAGCGCGACAGCTTCACCTCGTTCTGGGCATAAAGCGCATGCTGAGTGGAAGAACGGTCGATGACGAAGACCGTTGAGGCCGGGTTGAGATACTGGAATGAGTGGTCCTGCTCCAGGTTGTCGATGAACTCGGCACCCAGGGTCAACGTCTGCCGGCCAGGCAGCGGCCGCGTCACCCGGCTGCCCGCCGTCCACCGCGTGCCCGTCACGTGGTCCTGCCCGACGATGGGTGGGCTGTCTGAGTTCTCGCCGACGAACGGATACGTGCCATCGTAGGTGAATCGGTCGTAGGAGGCGCGAAGGCTCAAGCGCGCTCCGGCAAAGGGCTTGACGTATTCGGCGTCGAGCAACGTGTGCCGATCGGTCGTCTGCTCCTTGAACTCCTGCTCGTTGAAGAGCGTGCCGAACGAGGCCGTCGGGACATCGCGACGGCGGCTTCCATAGGTGCCGGTGACCGTTAGATTCTTGTAGGCGATGCGACCGTAGTATTGACCCGCGCGCTCGCCGTCGAGCCCTTCAGCGATGCCATTGTTCGTCTCGGGTGTGTCAAAAGCCGGAAAGTAGAGCCGATCCACGCCGTCGTTTCGTTCGAAGGTGCCCGAGAGGGCCGCGTCGACGCCGTTGGAGAAGCGGTGCCCGAGGCTGGCGCGCGTGAGCTGTGTCCCGAGCGTGCCGACGTCGAAAGCCACAGACCCGCCGCCAAGGGATGCCCCCGTTTTCGTGATGACGTTGACGACCGCGAAAAAGGCGCTATCGCCGTACAGCGACGAGGCTGGGCCGCGAATGACTTCGACACGCTCGAACATCGCCGGATCCAGACCGAACTCGGCGCCGATCTCGGCTTGCCCGAAGACGTTGTCATTCACGCGATGCCCGTTGATGAGCAGCAGGATGCGGCTGTTGTAATCGCCCGGTTTTCCAAAGCCCCGTGTGCCCAACAGGCTGAAGTTACGATCGTTGGTAACATACATCCCGCGCACGCCGCGCAGGATGTCCGCGAGCGTGCGGTAACCGTAGCGGGCGATCTCTTCCGCCGTGATGAACGACACAGAGGCCGGGGCCTCGGTAACCGGTTGAATGCGCTCCGATGCGCCGAAGACGCGCCCCGCGTCGATGCGCATCAATTCCTCGAGCGTCAGCTCGGAGAGCGGCTGTCTGGCCTCAGCCGACCTCGTCATGACGAGGGCGAAGGCGATGACGAGCGCGTGTGACAGGCCGATTCGTCTGGTCATGACTCAGTCTTGTGATCCGCCGGAGCTCAGATCCGCTGACTCGACGAGCGCCGCGAGCGCGAGAAGCTTCGAGCTGAGCTGCAGACGAGAGCGCTTGGCCGACTCGAGATTGATGCTGAATCGCATCTTGCCGTTCTCAACAAAAAACTCGGCAATACCGCCCAGCCGCGCGAACTCGTCGATGTCGCTGATGGTCAGGACTGACGATCCGCGCAAGCCGGTCGCGATCTGGGCCGCCTGCGTCGCTGGCAAGCCGGACAGGTAGAGCAGGTGGCACGATTGCAACGATCCGTCGGCTGTGACGCGTGACACGCTCATGCCGTGACCCGCGACCATCCGCCCCTTGATCGCTCGCTGCAACGCATCGCCGACGGCGGCATCCCCGATGACGCAGGCCGTCAAGGAGGCCGCGGACGGCAGGACCTCTTGCGGCCATTCGGTGAACTTCGCGAAGTTGTAGATGAAGGCGGCCTTGAGCGCCACCTCGGTCACATCCTGTCCGAGCGACGTGGTCGCGCGTAGGAGCAGAAGCGCGGCGAGTACGGCGCCGAGACGCAGCCGCCGGCCGAAGAATCTGATGCGAGGCATCTCAGACCTCAGGCCGGCCCGGCGGCCGCGCGGCAGTCCAGAAGGCGCGCATGATCTCGATTCATCGGTTGTGATGACATCGTGGTGTCGTCCCGCCCCTAGGCGCTCGAATCGTGGTCTCGAATGGTGCCGCACGCGCGGTCGTGGGCTTCGCCACTGGCCGATGTCGCTTGACCAAGTTCCGGCGACTTGCCGTCAGAGACGCGCCCTACCCGTGCGACGGAACTGGAACGCACGGCCGCATGAGAACGTATCGGCACGATTGCACGCGCCTGCAGCTCGTGCGTCGGGGCGTGCAAGGCTGGGAAGAAGACTCCGTTGACGGCCGGCCGGCCTCGAGGACGCGGCTACTTCTGCGCGGGACCGGTGGGCGGCGCCAACCCGTAGCTCAGCGCATCGTTCAAGCGGATGACCTCGCGCTCGACTTGGGTAGCGATGCCGGTGAGCTTCTGCTCGAGCGACGCCATCCCCTCGGCACCAAGCGCCCGCTCGAGCGGATGCCCTTTGCCGAGGTCGGCAAAGTTGTCGAACAGCAACAGTGTAAAGAATTGATTCGTGTCGCCACCGAAAATCGTCCTGGCCACGCCGTAGTACGTGACGCCCGCTTTCTTCAGGGCCGGCACCACCTCGCCTTTGATCACCCGTTCGAAGTCGGGAATGCGGCCTGGCGCAACCGAAATGGTCGCGAGCACGGCAAGCTTGCCGCTCGGCGCGCGCGTGCCGAACCCGAGATCCGGCCGTGCTTGCAGCAGGTGAATCTGCTGACGTGTGATCATCCGCCGCGCACGCTCATTGATCAGCGTGGCCGCGGCCGGGCCGGCTCCTTTTATGCTCGCTGTGGGGCCGTCGAACTGTGCGATGTCCATGACCGGTGTCACCACGCCCACGCGGAACGGGTTGCCGAACATGGCCGTTTGCCACGTCTCGCGCCACGCTTGTCCGCCGGCTTTCTGCGCGGCGGCGGCTTCGCCCTGGACCACGCCGAATTCCGTAAACAGTTGAGGATCGACCTCGATGATCGACAGCGTCATCAGCGATGGAGGCGCGGGTTGCGCCTCGGCGCGGTGAAAGCCGAGAACCACGAGCATCGCCACGACGACGATGGCCGCACGGAGCAGATGAGGCATCGCACCCTCCTTTGAAGCGTTTCAGCCGTGATGATAGTGCAGAGCGCCCTCACCTCGGGCGAGGGCTACGGACAGGGAACGCTGACTGAGCCGTTGCGCACCTGGATGGTGAGGGTCTTGCACGTATTTTCCACTAGGGAGGTCCCCATGGCAGACACATGGACTGACGAGGACAACTATTGGCGCGAGAATTACAAGAATAGGCCGTATGCTTCCGGCTCCGATTACGACACGCTGGGCGGGGGCTATCGCTACGGCTATGAGTCCGCCACGCGATACTCCGGTCGCAACTGGAACGACGTGGAATCCGACCTCGAGCGTGACTGGAATCGCTACGAGTATCGTGGACAGAGCACGTGGCAGCAGGTGAAGTCGGCGGTCCGCGATGCGTGGGATCGAGTGACTGGCCAATCGCGCACGACATAGCCCAATCGCGCACGACATAAGAGCGCAAAGAGCCGAGCGCCCTTGCAGCGATCCCTGTGCGGCGATAAACGGGAGAAAGGCCCGCGCGTCGCGGACCTTCTTGTTCTGTCGTTAGCGCACGACGCTCGCCGTGTTCTTGCGTGCCCAGCGCGCCACGGGGGGCTGTCGACCGTCTCTCAGACGTCTCTCTGCCGAGTATGAGGTTGGCGCTGAGGTTGAGCTGGTCCCAGCCAGACATTGCTGCTCACGCCGCCGTGCTTACAGAGTAAGGCGCGCGAGTCAGCATGTGCGAGCATATGTAAGCGACCCGCAGCGCCGCCCGCGGACACCGCTTGGAACTGCGGCGAACCCGTCAGTCGTACACGAGCGACGAACCATGCACAGCCCTTCTCAGCAAGCCGCGACGTCGAGCAACGGCACGGTCGTGATGGGAGCAGGTCCCGGGGGACTGTGCTCAGCTTACGTTCTCAGTAAAGCCGGTGCCCCGACCACCGTGCTCGAGAAGGCACCGTTCGTGGCGGGGCTCGCGAGAACGGTGCGGCGTGAGACGAAGTTCGGGCGATTCTCATTCGACATCGGCGGTCACCGATGGTTCACCAAGAACGAGGAGCTGAACGATTTGTTCCGTGAGGTGGTCGCGGACGAACTGCTGTGGGTGAAGCGTACCGGTGTCGCAGCGCTCGAAAGGCATGTCGCTCGTCACCGCCATCAAAGACGCGATTATCCCGTCGAACGGCAAGGTCGTCAGCCTCATCGACGAGTTCATGTATCCTCGCTTCGGGTTCGGCCGCTTCTCGGAACGGATGGCCGATGCCATCGTCGCAACGGGCAATCAGATTCGGCTTGGCGCAGGGGTCGAGCGCGTCCACTGCCGGGGGGACCGGGTGGTGGCCGTGACGGCGGCCACAGACCGAGGCGCCGAGCGCATCGAGGCCGACCATTTCATCTCGTCGATTCCCTTGACGCTGCTCGCCAAGATCATGGAGCCGGCCGCACCGCCCGAGGTGCTGGCGGCCGCCGAGGCGTTGACCTTCCGGAACATCATCACGGTGAACGTGATGCTTCGCAAGCGGCAGGTGACCCCGGACACATGGCTCTACGTGCACGACCGCAAGATTCTCTTCGGGCGGTTGCACGAGCCGAAGAACTGGAGCTCGGCCATGGTGCCGAGCGACGAGTTCACATCGATCGTCGCGGAATACTTCTGCTCGTTCGGCGACTCGATTTGGAACATGAGCGAGGAACAGCTCGTCGAGCAGACCGTGCGACATCTGGCCGACGACCTCGGCTTCATCACTCGCGATGAGGTAATTGGCGGATTCGCGATCCGGGCCCCCCGCGCCTATCCGGCCTATGTCATCGGCTATGAGCGTCCGCTCGCGACGATCAAGGGCTTCATCGATCGATTCGAGAACCTGCAGATCATCGGCAGATACGGGACCTTCCGCTACAACAACACCGACCATTCGATCGAGACCGGCTTGCTGGCGGCAAAGAACGTCCTGGGCGAGCGCCACGATCTGGAGCTGGTGAACGCCGCCAAGGAATACCACGAGATCAAGCATCTACCTCACGGGGTGCCCAGCCGCACGTGAGCGTCGTGGCGAGCCGAATGCCCGCGAGCCGACCGCCGACTCCGGGAATGTTTCTGCTGGCGCTTCTCGTCTTCTACGCGATCAAGCAGCTCGTCTTCGTCGTCGCCTTTCCTCCATTTACCGGGCACGACGAGGCGGCGCACTACGCGTACACCCCGATCTATTGGGTCTCGGACTCGCTTTCGCTGGCAGGCCAGCAGTTCGTGCTGCGCCTGACAGCCATCCCATTCGGAATGGTCACCGTCTTCCTCGCATATCGTTTGGCGGTTTCACTCTTTCCAGGCGACCGCTTCCTGGCCACGAGCGTGCCGATATTCGTCGCGCTTCAGCCGCAGATCTCTTACGAAGCCGCCATGGTCAACAACGACATCGTGGCGATCGCGTTGTACAGCGGCGTCCTGTCCCTGCTGGTGCCGGGCGTGCGAGACAGGTTCACGACGCCCACATGTGTTTGGCTCGGCGTGGTCCTCGGCCTCGCCTTGCTGACCAAGGGAACCGCGGTGACGGCCGTTCCCGTCATTGCGGCGGCGATCGTGATGACTCTTGGATGGCGGCGTTGGCGGGAATGGATCGTGCGGGCCGGGCTCGTCGCGCTGCCGGCGATGCTGCTGAGTGCGCCGTGGTACGTCTTTCTGTATCGAACCTACGGGAACTTGAGCGGCTTTCCTCAGATCGCCGAGCTCCAGCGGTCGTGGAATTATCCCGAGGGGTCGTTTCTCTCGCTGCTGTACAGCCTCGATTTCATTGCGATGCGGTTCAGCGAAACGTGGGGCGAATTCGGCTGGCGTCGCATTCCGCTCGACAGCACCGTGCTCGTCGCAATCGGCGTCCCGCTGGCCTGCGCGTTCGTCGGGTTGATCGTCTACGCCGCCGGTCCGAACCTCGCGGCTGGCCTTGGTTGGCACTCTGCGTCCTTCGAGAGCCTCGGAACGCCCCCCCGGGCACGTCGAGGGGCGGAATCCACGAACCCCGCCTACGCACCACACGAGCCCTATCCGGCTGTGCTCGAACGCGATTCGGCGAGCGAAGGCGAGACCTCCCCGCAGCGACCTCTGGTCGCGCACGCGGGCCAGCCCATTGGAGCTCTCAACGAGTTGAGTGAGCGCCGGTGTCGCGAAAGGGACGCTCGAGACGAGAGAGGGTCGCTGACACGCTCGACCATGCTGTCCCAAGCCGATCCGGTAATGCAGCCGACGCGCTGGCAAGTGGTTGTGCTCCTCATACTCCCGCCGTGAACGCGGCGTCCATGCTGCTGATGCTCGGCATGCGCACATGGATACCGCGTGCGTATCACAACTATGGCGCCGCCGCCCTGTTCTGCGGTCTCTTTGTCCTCAACGTCGTGATCCTCACGCAGTACGTGATCCCGTTCTACTCCCGATGGTAGGCGTCGAGCTCGCAGCGCTGTGTGCCGTCAGTGTCGCGCTGGCGGCGAGTGCCTGCGCGGTCTTGTGGCTGGTGCTTGCCGGACGCGAAAGTCCCGGATCCGCCTTACCCGGAGACGATCGGCCCGACCCCGGACCGGTCGCGTGCGAAGACGCGCCGCTCGTCGAGAATGGAGGGTCGCCAATTGCGCCCACGGAGACGCTGGCCGATGCCGGCTCGTCGAGCCTGACGCGATGGGATCGGCTCGCGATCGGATTGTCGCTGCTGCTGGCGCTCGTCGTGGCTTACCAGCTCGGCATGTTCCACCTCTGGAGCCGAATTGCGACTCCTGATGGCGAGGTGTGGCTGCCGGACACCTTTGCCTCCGTCGACCATCCGTTTCACATCGGTCGGGCCGAGACCGTGCGTCGCGCACTCATCGATGGCGTGATCCCCCGTTGGATCGGACATCACCAAGGGGGATACCCTGCCGAGTTCTATCCGCTCGGCGTCGCATGGCTCGAGGTCGCGGTGTGGACGCTCACCGGAGGGCTCTTGCCCATCGCGGCAGTGCACAAGATTGTCGTCATTGCGATTTTCCTGAGCCCTGGCCTTGCGTTCGCGCTGATCGCCCGGCGCGATGGTCTGCCGCTGACCGCCGGCTTGATGGCCTTTTGCCTCCACGTACTGGCGCCCGGCGGGGAGCTGCAAGGCGGCTACACCGAGCTGGTGTACATGGGCCTGGTGACAAACGTTGCCGCTGCGATCGCCGGGTTGTTCTGGCTGTTGTTCCTCACGGACTACCTGGATCAAGGCGGAGCCCGCGTCGCCGCGGTAGCGGCGGCTGTCGCCGCGTTTGCCGTGTTCGCAAATCCTCGGGCCGTGCTCGGCCTGGCGGCCATCGGCCTCGCGGCCGGAGTGACCTGTGGTTGGAAGAACCGGCACTGTCGTGAACCTGGTGGGAGGCGCGCGCGAAACGTAAAGGCGTTGTTGATACGTTTCACGAGCGGCCTCCTCGTGCGACGGCTCGCGACCGTCGCATTCCTGACGGGCCTGCTAGCGGGGCCGGAGCTCTTCTCGCTTTTGAGATTCGGACACTTGTACCATTTCATTCGGTATTCGTCGTACGACACCGCCAACATCTTCGTGCAGGCGTCGACGCAAGCCGTGTCGCTTCCAGTCGCGTTGCTCGGCCTCGGTGGCCTCGCCACGTCTTGGAGGTATCCAGCTCTCATGGTGACACGCGGCGCCGCGTTGGCGCTCGCCTTGTTTCTCGCCTTTACAGCGGTGGTCGACTCGTCGCTCGGACCGATGCTCTTTCCTCAGTTGGAGTCGGTGCGCTTGATGCCGCTGCAACGGCTGCTCACGATCTACCTGGCGTCGTTCATGGTGCACGTGCTCCTGTTCCGAGTGCCGGTCTGGACTCGGCTGAGGGCGGCGGGACAGCGGCACGTGCTCGCGCTGGGCGCAACGGCACCATTGCTGCTCGCCGTCATCCGCCCGCAGCTCTTGATTCCGGAGGAACAGCGATCGCTCTACCCAGTCGAGACCTCCGGCACCGGCGAAATGGTGGATTTCCTCGAAGGCGTCCGCGCCGCTCGAGATGCCGCCCCGGAAGGGACCGCCGTGTTGGTGCTTGGTTCCGCGGTCTCGACCCATCAGCAACTCTGGGCGCCCGTGGTCGCGCCCGGGCCGTTCTTCTACGATCATTGGCTCTGGTACTGGCACACCTTGCACTTCGGCTCGTACGACCCTTTTCGGGAGATCGGATATCCGTGGGGCGGCTCTGCTCTTCGCCGGGAGTATCTGGATCGGCACGCCATCGGTGCGGTCGTGGCCACGGGTGATGTCCGGGCGACTGCGGCAACCTCGCCCCATCTGACGCATCGACGCTCCGGATCGTTTGGCGCCTACGATGTCTATGCTGTCCGTTCGCCGAGCCGCCTCGTGAGCCTTCCTGGCCTCCCGCCCGTGCGGTCCAGGCTCGACACCCACAGCATCCATGTCAGCGGCACCGGCAGTGGTGGCATGGCCCTCATCCGTCACAACTGGCACCCGCGGTGGCGCGCAACGGTGAATGACGTTCCGGTCACGGTTTCGCGGAGAGCCGATGGCTACATGTCGGTCTTGACGCCGCCCGGCCAGGTGCGCCTGGATCTTCAATATCGACGCGACATCGTTGACCGGGTCACGCTCGTCGGGACCGTAGCCGGATGGGCGACGGTCGTCTGGTGCGTCGTGGCGCCGAGGCTTCGAAGCCGCCGAGGAAGAGGTCGGGCGGCAGCGCTCGAGTGACTGGCGCCTCTCGCACGATGTCGGTGGGCAAGGAGTGATGTTCGCTCGCGCCAGGTCTCTCGCGGAGCGACAACGAGAGAAGGTTCGCGCGTTGCGGACCTTCTCCTTTTTCACTTCGGCCCACGGCGGGAAAGCGCGTCGTCGGTTCTTACGGAGATTGTCTGTTCCCTTTTCGTGCCCAGCGCCTGCGGGCAGCTTCTACCATCTTGCGCCGTGTCTCTTCCGAGATGGTGCTGCCTTTCAGCCGACCGCCTTGCGGCGCTGCCTTGGCAGCTTGATTCTTCGAGCCAGCCGGCCGGCCGGGCCGACGTTTTGCTGGTAACCTGTCGGACACCGCGTGACCCATCTGGCTCAATAGAGTGGATGCCTTGTCGCGAATAGCGGTCAGCTGATCGGCCACCATTTTTCGCTGATTCAGCCACTCCGAGGCCTTGCGTTCGGTGTTACCGAGGAAGGCGCCAAGCTCTTCGGCAAAGTCTCCGAGTGCGCCGCCCGAGGGAGGACTCGACGAGGCTGTGTCGTGTCGGGTCTTCATGATGGATTCGCGATCCGTCGGATCCTGTCCATCGCCGCTATTACTTCTTCCCCTCTTTGCCAATCGTGACCTCCAACTGTGCCTGAGAAATGGTGAGTAGGGTTGCGATTACTCGCATTGTTGCTCCGACCGCGTCGGGGCAAGCATATCTTGTGGTGCGTCAAGGTCTCGGAACCTGCGAAATCGCTCCTCCAGGAACTCCGGCATCTTAACACTCACACGCGCCTCGAGCCGTCTAAAGACTGATCGAGCAGTGGCTTGAGACAACCAGGATGCCGATTAGCATCTCCGGCTGTCCGGGAGCAGCCCTCATTTGTCCAATTACACCATACATCTCCTGTACTCCCGCTCGTTCCGTCCAGCCCAGGGGTCGCGCGACGGCGGCGGCACCCATCGCGGCCACAAACGCGCGTCGACTGACGTGTGCTGCCATACGCTCAATGATACTGGCAGACCGCGTGCGAGCTCGCGACAGCCATTGACTCGCTGCGCGCTAACGTTCTACAAGAGTCATGTTCACCTTATCGAGGAGAAGACCCATATGAGATTGCTATACGGTTCCGCGCTTGCGGTCGCCATCGTCATGCTCGTCCCCACGGGGACCGGGGCTCAGGGTCAGACCGACGCCGCCCGCGTTGTCGCCGGTGGTGGGATCTCGGTCCCCGGTTGGACCGGGAAGATCGATCCGCAGGAGGAGAAAGCGGGGCAGGTTCTGAACAACGCCAAGCTGGCGCAGGCGGGTAGCGCCCTCCAAGTCACCACGGGACCCGCGGTCACCTACTGGAACCCGGCCAACACAGGGGCGGGCGATTATACCGTCAAGGCGACATTCAAAGAGTCCAACTACATGGGCCTCAACGACCATCCCCACCCCTACGGCATCGTCATCGCCGGCAATGACATGGGTACTGCCCAGCAGAGTTACCTCTACTGCGCGGCGTACGGCAACGGCACCTTCATCGTGCGCGGATTCGGACCGGAAGCGTTTCAGATGGGGAACAGGAAACCGGAGCCGAATCCAGCCATCAGCAAAGCCGCGGGTAAGGGAGAGTCGGTCACGCAGGAGATAGCGGTATCGGTAAAGGGCGACAAGGTCGAATGCGCCATCAACGGCACGGTCGTCGCCAGTTACGACAAGGCTGCGCTTGTCACAGCCGGCAAGCTGAAGTCGACCGACGGCATCTACGGCATTCGCTTCGCCCACAACACGGACGCCACCGTCACCGGCTTGGGCGTGACGAAGAACTAGCCGGCGAGTGGAAAGGAAATCGGGTTTCATTCCGACGGGGTTGTGACGAAATGAAACCCGGTTTCGTTTTCCCGACCCGGCCAGACGCACGGTTCGACTATCGACCTGGCCCGGTCTGGAGCAGGAATCGCTGCACGCGGCGCCCGGTCGAGGCTTCTCCCACGTAGAGGTTGCCTTTCGCGTCGACGCTCATGCCATGAGGGCGCAGCATCTGTCCGAGTTGCCGGCCGCCGTGGCCGAACTCGCCGACGATTTCGAGG
This sequence comes from Acidobacteriota bacterium, assembly GCA_020200025.1. Taxonomy (GTDB): domain Bacteria; phylum Acidobacteriota; class Vicinamibacteria; order Vicinamibacterales; family UBA2999; genus JAIVJN01. The sequence goes on from JAIVJN010000101.1 coordinate 12,427, forward strand.
TCGCTGCGCCGCAGGATCCACACTTTGTGATTCGTGCCGTCGGCCATGTAGAGCCACTGCTCGGCCTCATCGGGCGATGGCACGAGGACGAACGCCGATCCCGACGCGAGCGTACGGGGCGCGATGATCTTCTCTTTGACGAACTTCCCGCTCTGCTCGAAGACCTGAATGCGGTTACCCCGGCGGTCCGCCACGTAGATCAATCCGTCGCGCGTCCCGGTCAGGCCGTGCACGGTGGAGAACTGCCGCGGCGGTGGGCCATCCGGGTTGCGCTCGCCGAAATCGTATTTGTCGTCCGGCGCCTCGCCGTATGCTCCCCAGTGCCGGAGATACTTGCCGGTCGCGCCGTCGTACACGACGACGCGGCGATTGCGGTAGCCGTCGGCGATGAACGCTTCGTTGGTCTTGGGATCGACCCAGATGCCGGCCGGGCCGCCGAGCAGGAGCGTATCAGCGCTGCCATTCGTCTTGTCGTAGGTGCCGATGGTGAGGACGAGCTTGCCCTCGCGCGTGAACTTCATCACGCGGTGGTGCATGTAGGTGCCGATCCACACGAAGTCGTTGTGATCGACGAAGATGCCGTGCGGGTTGCGCGGATAGACCGAGATGTCTTGGGAAGGATCACCCCAGCCTTGCACGACGTTTCCCGCCGGGTCGAATTCGAGGACAGTAGGTGCCGGAGCGCAGCAGGTGGCGATGGGCGGCTTCTGCACCGCCGATGTTTCTTCCTCGGTCAGCGTCTCGGGCAAGTGCGTCACCCACACGTGATCCTTGGCATCGACGAATACGCCGGTCACCGCCCCCAAGATCCAGTTCTTGGGCATCTCGCGCGGCCACGTCGGATCCACCTGGAACCTTGGGCCCGTGCCCGTCGTCGCTGCGCCGGTCGCTGATTTCTGGGCTTCCAGTTGCGGAAGCCAGGCACTTTGTAACGCGGTAATCGCCAGGAAGACAGCCCACCCATATCCTGCTCGAGATCGCATCATTCGCTTCAGCTCCTTCCCCTGCCTTCGATTCATGACTGTCCAAACGCATAGAGCGCCGCCGTCGTTCGGACATAGATGTGGCCATCGGCGAATGCCGGCGTCGCGTAGGTGTCCTCGCCGAGATCGTTGACGACCTTTGGCGTGAGGTCGCCACCCGGCGCCACGACCACCACCGCCCCTGCCTCGCTCGTGAAAAAGATGTGGCCATCGGCCGCGATCGGCGACGCGAAATGCGGGCCCGGGGCGCCCGTCAGGCGCCCCTGCTTGATGAGAGCACCCGTTTCTGGATCGAGCGTCGTCACGATGCCGTTGTCGTTGACCATGTAGAGCACGCCGCCGTAGAGCAGGGGAGACGGCAACTGCGGGACGCTGCGCTGATACTTCCAGCGAATGGCCGTGTCGCTCATGTCGCCCGAACCGCCGAGGCGAATGGCCAGCATGCCGTTTTCCGAGTCGAGCGCCGCGCGATAGTAGGCCCATTCGTCGCGAGTCAGTGCGCCGCTCTGATCGAGAT
>JAIVJN010000332.1:0-12155 GCA_020200025.1 Acidobacteriota bacterium
CCGCTTGACGAATGAGCGCCTCGGCACCGACGAACGCCAAGTCGTTGATGACGTCGATGAGCATGAGGGCGGTGCATAGACTGTTCCGCCTGCCGCGCCGAGCTCGACCGCAATGCCACGACCGGCGCCGCGCGTGCCGCCGGCGACCAAGGCGACTTTTCCCGCAAGCGACATTGAGCTCCTCCACAGCCGTCCGGGCAGCTGCGCGGGTGCAAGGTCCCGGCGGGGTGCTTTCTCATCTACGGGCTCGCGCAACGAGAGCGCTCGCGGCGGCGGCAGTCTCGTTCTAGACCGTTGTTATGCGGTCCAAAACGAGAATTGCCTACACGTTGCGGACCCGCCTGACGGACGAGAAGTCACTCTCTCCTCACAAAAGCCACCGCAACCGGACCTGTCACGATCAGAACCGGAACAGGAGGTCGAACTGGTATGAGCGGGCGGCCTGCAGGTTGCCCGGCTGCAGGAAGGCCACGGTGTTGTAGCGCCGGTTCGCTCCGCCGCGGGCGTACTCGGTGCCCCGGCCAGCGTTGAGGAGGTTCAACACGTTGCTCGCGATCTCGATGTCGCGGTTCCCGCCCAGCCTGAACCGTTTGCTCAGCTTGACTCCCACGGTGTGCGTGGCCGCGAGGAGAACCTGTCCCTCTCCACGGGTCGGATAGGCGAAGCGGATGCGAGTCGCCAGCGGATTCGACTGGCGCGAACCTGTCGAAGACACGACTGTCGCCGGGCCGAACACCGCGAGCTCGGGACTGTTGGCCGGCAGTTGGTCGACGATCCAGCTGCTCCAGCCACCGGAGACGACCGAGTAGCTGCCCGCTGCCACGATGCCGTGCGGGGCGTTCCACGTCCCGTTGAATCGGTACGAGAAAGGGTTCCACATCGGGGCCGTGGTGCTGCCAGGATAGCTGTTGTGATCGTTCGGGTCGCGCGTACGCCAGAGCATCCTGTTGTTGGGGAACGCATCGGGCTGGATGAAGCGCGCCGGATCGGTCGGGTTCCACGTGCCCTTGTCCTGCTGCCACTGCCGGTGGATCGCGGCCAGGAACTGAAAGCGGTTGGACAGATTCTTGGCAACCGTAATCTGCAGCGCCTGATAGTGCATCGCGTGCCAGTCGGCGTTGGTCAGGCGGTAGACGATGCCCTGATTCGGATCGACCAGCCCGAAGCCGCCAAACGGCTGGTTCGGTCCACTGGGGTAAATGCCGTTGATGTCCGTCTGCGCGAACATGTTGTGGACCTTGCGATAGATACCGGCCACATCGATGCTGAGTTGCCCGGGGAACTGCCGCCTGTAGCCGAGAATGTATTCATCGATGATCGGCTGGCTCATGTCCGGATCGAACTGAGCGGTCGACAGCGTGGCGGTCCGGGCCGGTGTATCGAAGATCGACTCGAAGGTTCCGTTGCCATCGAGGTCGTAAGTATCCAGGGTAGCCGCCGCATCGGCGCCGCCAAACGACGAGACGCCATGTCGTCCGCCCTGCAACTGCTCGTGGACGCGCGCGAAGGTGCCGCGCAGGACGTTCTTCGCATCCGTCGTCACCAGATACGAGAAGCCCAACCGCGGACCGATTTCGGTGCTCGACTGGCGCGAGAAGCCGCGCTGCGAGTCGTATCGGCGCACGACGTCCACTCTGACGCCGAGGGTGGCCGTCAACCGCGAGCTGGCCTTCCACGTGTCCTGGACGTAGAAGCCGATGTCCTTGTCGCGGCCGGAGGCGGACAAGAGGCTCAGGTCGCCGGTGATGTATTGCCGATGGAACGGCACGGTCCCCGCAGCAGGGTTGTTCGGGTCGCGCAGCCGCTGCTCTTCGTAAATGAAGCCATCGTTCAGGTACACCGTCTCCTGATCGAAGTTGTTGGCCGGCAACGCCAGGAAGCCGGTCTGGAACTCGTGCGACCCGGCCAGGTCGTCCTTGAAGTACGTGACGTCTCCGCGGAGCATCGTGACGGACGACTCGTCGAGGAGCATGCACCCCAGGCATCCCACGGAGCGGTTGCCGCCGGTGGTCACGAGCAGCCCGGTTCCCGTCGCGCGCCCCTGTGCCACCGTAAACGCCGGGTGGACGTCGATGCTCGGACCGGGAATGATGCGCCCCTCGTAGCTGTCGAGGCCGTTGCCGCCCTTGTTGTTGTAGCTGGCGGTGAAGGTCGTGGTGAGACGGCTTCCCCACACGGAAGTCAGCTTCGCCCCATAGAGCGCTCCACCTGTCGACAGGACCTCGTCGAAGCTCGTCATGGTCTGGCCGACGTTGAGCATGTGCAGACGATCGCCTTGATAGATTCCGGCCAGCGTGTGGTTGGCTCCGATCCGTGCCGTCACCTTCGCGTACGGCTGCTGACTCTCGAGCGAGGTGTTCTCGAACGGCTCGTCGGGATAGAGCGCCCGCAGGGCGTCCACGACGGCGGGAATGCGGCTGGGCGTCGTCTCGTTGTGCTGCCAGCGGTAGGCGCCAAAGAACCAGACGCGGTTCTGCATGATCGGACCGCCGATCGAGAAGTCGGCTTGGTTGATGGCCCGCGTCGCCGGCGTGCCGTTGCCCCCGGTGTTGTCACTGTTCCAGCGGAAGGGCTGGAACGTCCATCCTCCGGAGCCACGAAGCTGGTTGCCGCCGCTCTTGCTGATCATGTTGAGCACGAGGCCGTATCCCATGGGCGAGGCGGCGTCGACGCCGCCGGTCTTGATCTGCACGTCCTCCACCGCCTCGGTGCTCAAGGCGGTCCGGTTGATGTTCGAGTCGTTGTAGTTACTCGCCATCATCCCTTCCATGTCGACGACGGCATCGCGGTGGTCGACGGCGTTGCCGAAGTAGTTCTGCCGGCCGCTGCCGTCGTTGTGGGGACGCGACATCACGCCCGGCGTCATGTGGAGAAAGTCGCTCCAGTACTTGCCCTCGACGAGAGGCAGCGCCTTTTGAAATGTGGCGTCGATATTGAGGACGTTACTGGGCCGGGACACTTCGATCATCGGCGAGTCACCCGAGACGGTGACTGTTTCCTGCAGCGTGCCGAGCTCCATCGCGATGTCGACCTGAAAGTTCGCGCCCGCCCGCAGCAGGATGGCCTCGCGACGGAACACGGCAAACCCCGTCAACTCCGCGGTGAGGGTGTAGGTGCCGGGCGGCAGGTTGATGAGTCGATAGTTACCCTCGTCATCGCTGAGGGCGACGCTGGGACTGAGGAGCGCCGGGCTCGTGGCGGTTATAGTCACGCCGGGCATCGCTGCGCCTTGATTGTCCGTGACGGTGCCGCGAAGGCTGCCATCACCTCCCTGGGCACCGAGCTCCACCGCCCATCCGACCGCGAGAATCAAACCGAGGACAAGCGTTCTCATCGTCCGGCTCCTTTTTTCGCTGTGCCGCGAGTTGCCTGGGCCGAGCGCGCTCGACGGATCCGCTGCGGAATCCGTCGTGCTATTGCGGTTCGTGTGAAGCTTCCACTCCTGTTGCCTTGAAACGTCTGGCGTGCCGCCGGCGTCGCGAGAGAGCGGACAAACTGCTGCGCCGCCTCCGATGCGCGCGCCTCGCGCGTCACGACGGCGTTATAAATCGTGTAGTTCTGAACTTCCCGCGGCAGCGGTCCGACGAGCGTCACACCCTGGGATGCGAAGTCTCTGATTTCCGTGATCGGGCCGAACCCGATTTCGTTTCCGCCACCTCGAATCAGGTGCTCGAGCACCTGCGCGGCCGTGACATGCCTGGTGGTCTTCGCCGCCAGCCTATCGAGGATCTCCATGCGCGTGAAGAGCTGTTCAACACCAGCGCCAGCCTGGTCATTGCTACGACACTCCAACGCCGGTGCGCTGGTCCTGACGGGCACGCCCATTTGAGCCTTCAGCACACGCCAGCCAGAAAGCGACGCACCTTCTCCCCAGGCAGCCCTCCTGCCGGAAACACGGGAGCGCGAGCCCGAGAGTAACGCCGGGAGTGGTAACAGCAATGTCAAAGGTTGTCGAGGATTTGTCTACCAGTTGTCTACGGCATGAGGGTCTGCAGGAATTTCATCTGTTTGCCCAGAGACTAACCTCGAATCCTCCCTCGATGAACACCAGGAGATCAGCTCTCAGAGCGATCCCTTAGAGTAGCGCCATGAACTTCGATCTCGGTACTGGCATCGCGGTCCTTGAACGCACACCTGGTGTGCTCGAGACGTTGCTCTCTGGCCTTCCCGACGGATGGACGACAGGCAACGAGGGTGCCGATACCTGGAGCCCGTTCGATGTCGTCGGCCACCTGATCGATGGTGAGCTGACTGACTGGATGGCGCGTCTTCACATCATTCTCAGCCAGACCGCGAACCGCCGTTTCGAGCCCTTCGACCGCTCTGGCCACATCAGCCGTAACAAGGGCCGCCCGCTGCCCGAGCTCCTCGCCGAGTTTCGCGAACTGCGCGAGCGGAATCTGAGCCAGCTACGTGGCCTGGATTTGACAAGGGCCCAGTTGCAGCTCACCGGAGAGCATCCCGCCTTCGGCCGCGTCACGCTGGAGCAGCTCCTAGCCACGTGGGTCGCACATGACTTGGGGCACTTGGCGCAGATCACGCGGGTGATGGCAAAGCAGTACCGCGAGGCCGTCGGTCCATGGGAGGCCTACCTGCCTGTCCTCCACCGTTGAGTGCTGGGGATTCGCGATCGGCGAATTCGATCTGATGACGAACCTGATGGGCGCCGTTGTCGATCAGGTGAACCCTCGACAGCTTCAGGCACGCCCGCCTTTCGCCTGCAGGTCGTCGCGAGGGCGGTTCCTGCACACGGCGCACCGCAGCGAATAATGCGGGTGACTGACGCACTGTATCGTGACCGGCACCGTGCGCCTTTGCCTGGCCGTGTAGAATCCCCTCGTCGCTCATGCCCGATACGATTGCTCACTACCGCGTGGTGTCGAAGCTCGGCGAAGGAGGGATGGGAGTCGTGTATGCCGCGGCTGATGAGCGGCTCCACCGCCAGGTCGCGATCAAGATGGTGCGCGGCACCGGTCGCGATCCGCAGTCACGAGAGCGCCTCTGGCGCGAGGCGCGGGCCGCCGCGAGCGTGTCCCACCCCAACGTGTGCCAGTTGTACGAAGTCGGCGAAGCGAACGGGGAGCTCTTCATCGCGATGGAGCTGCTCGAGGGCGAGGCGCTCTCCGCGCGGCTGGCCCGCGGGCCGATTCCGCTGGCCGAGAGCGTCGACATCACGATCGCGATGCTCTCGGCGCTCGGCGCGATTCACACGCGAGGGCTCGTGCATCGCGACCTGAAGCCGTCGAACATCTTTCTCACGGCGCACGGCGTCAAGCTGCTCGACTTCGGTCTGGCCCGCGCTGTCCAGGAGGCCGGCGACCAGACGCATGCCAACATCACGATGGCCGGAACGGTCATGGGCACGCCGCACTACATGTCACCCGAGCAGATCACCGGCGATCCGCTCGACGCTCGATCCGATCTGTTCGCGGTCGGGGCCATCCTCTTCGAGCTGCTGGTTGGCAAGGCGGCGTTCCCGGGAAAGACCGCGCCTCAAGTGTTTCATTCCATCGTCTACGAGCCGCTCCCGTCGCTGGGCGGCTCGCCCGCTCTTGCGGCCATCGACCGAATCGTCCACCGCGCAACGGTGAAAAGGCCGAGCGAGCGCTATCCCGACGCGGCCATCATGGCGCAGGATATTCGCGCCGCGCTGCGGTTGGCCGACTCCGGCGAGACGCCCGCCGCGCGGACGGTGACGCGGCTGATCGTCTTGCCGTTCCGGATGCTTCGGCCGGACACTGAGATCGACTTCCTGTCGTTCAGCCTCGCCGACGCGATCACGGCCTCGCTCGGCAGCCTCGAGTCGCTGGTGGTGCGCTCGAGTCTCGCGGCCGCCCGGTTCAAGGCCGACACACCCGACCTGATGGCGCTCGCGTCCGAGCTGGACGTGGATGTGGCGGTAACGGGCACGTTGCTCCGCGCGGGCGCGCAAGTGCGCGTGGCGACGCAGCTCGTCGACGCCCAAAGCGGCCGGCTGCTGTGGTCGCAGACGGCGCAAGTGACCGCTCATCGGCAAGCTCGGCGGCGGCAACAACGAGGACCTCGTGCGTGCCGAGACTGCCCTGCGGCACGCCCTCGAGCTGAATCCGGACCTGCCCTTGGCCCACAACCTGACCGCGCAGATCGACATCGATGGTGGCCGCGCACGCGACGCCATGGGGAGGCTGCTCGGCCAGGCCAGCCGCCGAAGCACGGATCCGGAGCTGTTTGCCGGGCTCGTCTACGCCTGCCGCTACTGCGGCCTGCTCGGCCCGTCCCTGCGAGCGGATGTGCGCGCGCGCCGTCTCGATCCGTCGATCAAGACCTCGGCGATCCACACGCTTTGGATGTTGCGTGAGTATCAGGCGGTGCTCGCGAGCACCGTGGAGGCGCCGGTCGTCGTGGCCTTCTCGCTCGTGGCGCTTGGTCGAGAGCGCGAGGCCGTCGAGTTCCTGGCTGAGAAGGACAAGAAAGTGCCAGCGAAGATTCGGCTGATCATCGGCGCTTTGCGGGCGCTCCTCGAGGGCCGGCGGGACGAGGCCATCGCCTCGATTCAGGCGATCGCCGCATCCGACTTTCGCGATGCCGAAGGCCTCTACTATCTCGCGCGCCAACTCGCCTATGCCGGGGCCGCCGACGAGGCCATCACGGTTTTGCAGCGCGCCACCGGCGCGGGCTTCTGGTGCTATCCGCTGCTCGCGTCGGACGAATGGCTTGATCCGGTACGCCACCGGCCGGAATTTGGCGCCGTGCTCCGGCGCGCGGAGCAGGAGCACGATCTCGCCGTCGCGGCCTTCGCCGCTGCTGGCGGTGATCAGATCCTGGGCTCGGATTGAGCCGATGCCGCCCACTAATTACCAGAGGCGCCCCAGATGCCGCGGGTGGGGTCAGACGGCGGTATAGTGTCCGTCCCGGCATCGAGCGGCCGCCAGGCGACCGCTGCTTCTGTTTCTCGAGGAGGTCGCGATGCGTGTTGGACCATTGAAGCGCCTGATCCTGGCCGTCGGTCTCGCCCTCGCCGTTGCACGTCCGAGCGCGGAACAGGCAACACCTGCACCGAAGACGCTCGACGTCGCGGACTATCTGCATTACGAGACGCCTGCCGACCCGCGAATCTCGCCCGACGCGACTCAGATCGTTTACACGCGGCGCTGGGTCAATCGGATGGAGGACAAAATGGAGTCGGCGCTCTGGGTCATGAACGCCGACGGAACGAAAAACAGATTCCTGGCGAAGGGATCGAACGCCGTGTGGTCGCCTGACGGCACGCGCATCGCGTACGTCGCAGAGGGTGAGCCCAAGGGGGCGCAGATTTTTGTCCGTTGGATGGATGGCGAGGGCGCCCCCTCACAGGTCACGCAGGTCGAGCACGCCCCCGCTGACATCGACTGGTCGCCCGACGGGAAACAGCTTGGCTTCACGATGCTCGTGCCCAAGACATCGACGTGGGACATACCCATGCCGAAACCGCCAGAGGGAGCACACTGGACGAAAGCTCCGGCGGTCATCGATCGCCTGCACTATCGACAGGACCGCAAGGGCTACACCGAGCCGGGATTCACCCATCTGTTCGTCGTTCCTTCTGACGGCGGGACGCCGCGGGCGTTGACCTCCGGCGATTGGAACGTCGGGGCACGATTCGACGGCATGTCCGCGGACACGAAGGCCAGCTACCAGAGCGCCGAGCTATACGTCGTCGGGTTCGATGCCACTGGGGTCCGAAAGATTTCGGGAACGCTCGATCGTGATGCAGGGAACCTCCAGTGGGCGGCGGACGGCTCGGGCGTGTACTTTACGGCCGACGATCGAGGCACGTCCAACGTCCACTTCGCGCCGCTCTCGGGCGCTGTTCGAAGTGTGACGACGGGCACGCACATGCTCTCGCTTTCCGGGCCGCCCGCGAAAGATACGGCCGTCGGCGTGCGCTCGGCGCCCCATCTCCCTCCCGACGTCGTGCGCTTCAACCTGTCACAGCCTGGCACGCCCACCCAGATCACGCGACTCAACGAGGATCTCCTGGCAGGCGTGACGCTCGGAGAGGTTGAAGAAATCCGGTACGATTCAACCGGCGGCGCCAAGGTCCAAGGCTGGATTGTCAAGCCTCCCACGTTCGAGAAGACAAAGCAGTACCCCCTCGTGCTCGAGATCCACGGCGGGCCGCACGGGATGTACAACGTCGCATTCAACTTCATGTTCCAGAGCTTCGCGGCGAAGGGATACGTGGTGCTCTATACGAACCCGCGGGGCAGCACCGGGTATGGGTCCGCGTTCGGGAACGCCATCGAGCGCGCTTACCCGAGCGTCGACTATGACGACCTGATGGCCGGCGTCGATGCCACGCTGGCCAAGGGCTTCGTCGACAGCCGCAACATGTTCGTTGGCGGATGCAGCGGCGGCGGCGTGCTCTCGAGTTGGGTGATCGGCCACACCGATCGGTTCGCAGCCGCGGCCGTTCGGTGTCCGGTCACCAACTGGCTCAGCTTCCAGGGCCACACCGATATCCCGTTCTTCACGGCAAACTTCTTCGATGCGCCGTTCTGGGAAAAGCCAGAGCAGTGGCTGAAGCAATCGCCGCTGATGTATGTCGGCAACGTCAAAACGCCCACGCTGCTGATGACAGGCGTGCTGGACATGCGGACACCGATGCCGCAGACGGAGGAGTACTATACGGCGCTGAAGATGCGCGGCGTCCCGACGAAACTGCTTCGATTCGAAGGCGAATACCACGGCACCTCGTCCAAGCCGTCCAACTTCATGCGCACAATCCTGTATATGGACGAATGGTACAAGGAGCACCGTCGAAGCGGACCGGCACCGACTCAGGCGCTCCGCTGATGGCCCGCCTCGCACGCGGGTGCATGCGAGGGTGAGCTTCGGCAATCCGCCGGACCGGGCGGGAGCCTGCTCCGGAGCCGGCGTTTTACCTATCGGGAGATCGTTTCGCTACTGAACCCCACCTCCCGCGACTGAGGTGCCCTCGCGCGCAAACCGGCGGAAGAAACTATCCTCGTTCCAACGTGGCCGCGTCGGGCGGTTGGCGACCTCTTCGATGACCAGCAGGTAGACGCGGTTGAATTCAGCCCCAGCAGGTAGACGCGGTTGAATTCAGCCGCGGCTTGCCGGTCGACGGGCTGCGCCAGGTCGTCGCTCGGTGAATGATACCGCTCGGTTCGCCACGTCTTGATCGCGTCGTGCTCGCGCGACCCCTTCTCGAAGCCAACCTTCAGGGACAGGGCCGGCACGCCAGTCTTGATGAAGCTGTACTGATCACTGCGTGTGAACGCGTTTCGCTCCGGCTCGGGGTCGGACAGCACCTTGATCCCGGCGGTCTCGGCGACGCGCCGCAAGTCGCCGGCGAGATCGGACTCCTCGAGACCCTGCGCGATGAGGCTGGTCATCGGGAACAACGGGAGAAACATGTCCGTGTTCAGGTTGGCAACAATCCGGTCGCCCGGGATCGTGGCTGGACGGTTCGCGTAGTACCTGGATCCCAGCAGTCCTTTTTCCTCAGCCGTCACCGCAACAAACGCAATCGACCGCTTGAATCCGGTCTTGGCTGCCGCCGCGGCGGCCGTCTCGAGAAGCGTTGCGATCCCGGACGCATTGTCCATCGCGCCGTTGTAAATCCCGTCACCGTTGATCGGCTCGCCTGCCCCGAGGTGATCCAGGTGCGCGGAAACCACCACGTACTCGTCGCGGAGCCGCGGATCGGTGCCAGGCAGGATCCCGACGACATTGTCGGACTCGATGGGTTGTGCCTCGATTGTGACTCGCGCGCGGATGGCGGCAGGAATCGGGAAACCCGGCAGCACCTTGCCTTCGTTCGACAACGCGAGGATCTCTTTGAAGCTGTGGCCCGATCCGACGAAGAACTTTTCTGCGGTAGCCGGATTGAGCGTGACCGCGAGCTGCTGGCCGAGCGTCTCGTCGAGGGCCGGGTCGGCGATCGCCAGCGACGGCAAGAACCGCGAGAGCTTCGATCGCTCCCATGGAATGTCCTGCCCTTTGGGGTTCTGGATCGACAACACCCCGATTGCGCCTGCCTTCTTCAACGACTCCCATCGCGTCGATTGGTAGTGTGCCAGCAGCGGCCCAGGAATATTGGACGGCCCGCCCGTCAGCAGCATCACGACTTTGCCCTTCACGTCCACGCCAGCCAGGTCGTCGTGCTTCGCCTCGGGAACGGTCAGTCCGTAACCTGCGAACACGATCGGGGCGTCCACGGCAGATGCAGGCTCGATGCGCAGGCTGAACGTGGCTTCGTCGCCGAGAACGATGGGCACTTCGGTCCCGTCTGTTCGCACGAGGGCAAGGCTCGATTTCGACTCTACAATGGTGCGCGATCGAAAGGGCACGGGCTGGAAGTATTGCTTCGTTCCGCCAGGTTTCAGGCCGACTCGTTCCATCTCGCGCGCGACATACTCGGCCGCAATCCGATGAGCGTCGCTGCCGGTGTCGCGCCCCTGCAACTTGTCGTCCGCGAGAAACGCCACATGCTCCCACCATCGTGCGGCCGGCGTCTGCGCAGAGACCGCAGCCATTGTCATGAGAAGTGCGCCGAGAACGGTCAATCGAGTCATCATGACCTCAGTTCCTTGTGTCGCTTCAGTATCGATGTCTTTCTCCCACGCTGCAAGCCGGTAAACCACCTTGTTTTCCTTGGGCCGTTCGTCACGCTTGGATCGCCACGGCGGGCTACACTGGCGCAGGAACGAGGGGAGATGCGATGACCGACGAGTCTGTCAGGCCGATGCCACCCCGTCCGCTGACGGTGACGGCGTTCGGGATCACCGACAAGGGAAAGGTGCGTCCGACCAATGAGGATCAGTTCCTGATCGCCGAGCTGACGAAAGCGATGCGCGTCTGGCAGACGAGCTTGCCGGAACCGAAAGTGCAGGTCGCTGACGAACGCGCGCATCTGTTTCTCGTGGCCGACGGGATGGGCGGGCACCGCGCGGGAGAAAGGGCAAGCGCCCTCGCCGTGGTCGCCATCGAGCAGTTCACGCTCAATACCTTCAAGTGGTTCCTCAATGCCAATGGGGGATCGCTTACTGCTTTGTTCGGACGGATTGACGGAGATGGTAACGAACGAGGCGATTGCCGCCACGCTCGAGGAAGAGCCGACACCCGAGGGTGCGGCGAAGAAGCTGCTGTCGCAGGCAAATGCTGGCGGGGCCCGCGACAACGTCACGCTGCTGATCGCGCGGTTCGATCCGTCCAGGCCCGAGGCCGCAAACCCCGGCGATCCCGGTTGAGCCGGTGAGCCCGGGATCCGACCCGCTCACATTGTCCGGAGGCTCGGGAACGCTGGACGTGCGCGGCTCCGCGCCGCCGGCAGACAGCGGCACACCTCGGCGGCGGTTGCCTCCCTTCGGTGGTGGCGCGATCACGGTCGGGACGCCATGACCCTCGACCGGGATGGGCGAGACTCGTCGTGATTCAGAGCTCGTGTTAGGCCGGCTGCTAGGAAGCTCCTTGTAGGACGAAGAGAATAGGAAAACGGAAACTTGTGACAGATCCATTCCGTGAGGTTCAGGAGGGCCAAGTCGATGAGGACACACGCTTGCTAACGAGATCGTTCTCCGCTTCGACCTTCGTCACGCTCGACTGATGCATTCGTCGCGTCGCGTCCCTACACCCCCGCCGCCTGAAGCGCCGCCAGCATTCGTGCATCCCTGAACGGGACACGCCGCATACGGACTCCGGTCGCGTCGTACACCGCATTCGCCACCGCTGCCAGAGTCGGCTTGCAGACCGTCTCCCCGGCCCCGTAGTGCGGCAAATCGGGGCGCTCGGGGTTGGGATCGCCGTTTACCAGCACGACGTCGATCGTCTCCGGCGTGTCGGCATGCGTCAGTGTGGGAGAGGTCATCCAGTTCACACTCGTCACCTTCTCGGTGTCGAACGTCACCTCTTCGCACAGCGCGCGGCTCAGCGAGTGCAGCGTCCCGCACTCGACCGCGCGGCGCAGCGCCTCGGGATTGATCACGAGGCCACAGTCGTGCGCGCAGACGAACCGCTTCACCCAGATGTGGCCGGTGCGGCGATTCACTTCGACCTCGGCGATCTCCGCGACGACGGTTTGGCTGCGGTAGGCATACGCGATACCGCGGCCCGTGAGGATGTCGCCGTTGCCCGGCGGCTTCGGTGATGGACGCCTCTCCCAACCATACGCC
>JAIVJN010000332.1:12235-13319 GCA_020200025.1 Acidobacteriota bacterium
GTGGTTGTAGTCGGCAGCGCGGGCGTCGTACTCGACGACAGCGAGATTGCCCTGCGCGTCCAGGCCACCCCGCATTCGCACCGCGTAGGCAGGGCCCTTGGTGTCCCAGGCAGTCTCCTCGTCCCTCATCCACTGCACGCGCACCGGTCGCCCGATTTCCCTCGCCAGAAACGCCGCCTCGAACCCCGCATCGTCCGCCGCCGTGCGGCCGTACGCCTGCGGCCCCTCCATCCACACGACGCGGACGCGATCGCGCGGCATCTGAAGAAACTGCGCGACGCCGTTGCGCAGGCCGTACGACTTCATGTCGTTGGAATAGATAGTCAGCTGATCGTTCGACGGATCGGCCATCGCATGCGCGGGCCCGAAGGCCGTGTGACCCTGGAACGGCACGTCGTAGTCGGCCTCGATCACCTTGGCCGCGTTTGCGAACGTCGCATCGGGATCGCCCGTGACCTGCGGCTTGCCGCTGGAAGTCGGCGTGGCGCCGCGCATGTACTTGAAGAGATCTTCCGAGGTCGGGAACGGTGCGGTCGCCGGCTTTCCCCAGTTGACCTTGAGCTGCCGCGCCGCACGGATCGCCTGCTCTTCTCGCTCGCAGACGACGGCGACATAGTTGCCTTTGCTCACGATCCTGACGAGCCCCGGAATGTTGCGCACGGAGGATTCGTCGATGCTGACCAGTGGCGCGCCGGCCACTGGCGGCTTCACGTTGCGGGCGTGCACCACGCCAGGAAGCTTCACGTCGACGGCCCATCGCAACGAGCCGTCCACCTTCGCCGGGATGTCGTAGCGCTGTGGCGACCGACCGACGTTCTTCAGCTCCTGGATCGGCTTGACTTTGGCCTCCCCAGTGACCGTATCGACGTTCTTCCCTGTCAGGGTGACGTTGAACCGCTTGCCGCCGATCAGCTCGCCATACGTGATCCTCTTTGCAGGATCGTCCCTGACCGTAATCACACCTTCACTGACCGTCAACGCGGCGGCGGGTACGCCGAAGCGTTGCGACGCCGTCTCGAGCAGCACGCGCCGTGCCTCGGCGGCGACCCGCCGCATGGGCCAACCGTCGGTCTGGAGCGCGTCC
>JAIVJN010000333.1 GCA_020200025.1 Acidobacteriota bacterium
TCGGACGTGCCACGCCCTGGTTGGCGGTCGCCGCGGGCATCGCCCTGCTCATGCTGGCTGGCTGGCAGTTGTTACCGGTGGATCGCTCTTCCGGCGTCCAAGCGAGTCTCGCAGCGCTCGCCGACTCGGCTGCGGCCGACCATCGTGACTGCGCGCTGGATCACACGCTGAGGGAGCCGGTGATCTCGCTCCAAGACGCGGCACGTCGATACAATCCAGCGTACGCTGGACTGAGTGACCTCGTCGTCCAGTCAGACGCGCTGCGTTCGGGCGGATTCGAGCTGGCCTTCGCGCATTGGTGCATTCTCGACGGCCGGCATTTCGGCCACATCGTCTTGCAGCGCGAGGCGACGCTCGTTTCGCTGCTGCTGACGCCGGACGAGAGCCTGAACGCGGAGGAGACGGGTGCGGCGACGGCATGCCCGTCCTCTCGGGGTTTTCACGTGGCGTGTTTCGCGGCGCCGGGTCATGCCATCTACGTCGTTTCGGAATTGACGGACGCCGAGAATCTCGAGCTCGCTCGCGGGCTGGCGCCGGCGCTTCGTGCACACTTGGCACGGGCCTGATCTGCCTAGTATTTCGCCTATGAAGGAGGCGTCTCATGCAACGACGGGTATTTCTCACTCTGGTGGTCGGCGCCGTACCGGCGGCATTGACCGCGTGCGCGGCGGATGCGGATGAGCCTGTGCTCGAGCACATGGCTCCAGGCGATCGCTTCGAAGTGACGAAGAGCGAAGCCGAATGGCGCAAGATTCTGACGCCCGATCAGTTCAGCATTCTGCGCAAGCACAACACCGAACGCGCGGGATCGAGCCCGCTCAACGACGAACATCGTCCCGGCACGTTCGCCTGCGCTGGCTGCGACCTACCGCTTTACTCGTCCAGCACGAAGTTCGAGAGCGGTACCGGGTGGCCGAGCTTCACCGCGCCGCTCGACAACGCGATTGGCACTTCCGAGGATCGCAGCTTCTTCGCCGTTCGCACCGAGGTGCACTGCCGGCGGTGCGGCGGGCACCTCGGTCACGTCTTCGACGATGGGCCGCCGCCGACGGGAAAGCGCTATTGCATGAACGGCGCGGCCATGGTGTTCAAACCGACATCGCAGGGAGAACAACGATGACCCTCGCGTCTCGACTCGCAGTTCACGCTGCCGTCCTCGCCACCTGTCTCACGCTCAGCGCACAAGGGAGCGCGGGCCAACAAGCGGGATCAGGTACTCAGGTGGCCATGGCCACGTTTGCGGGCGGGTGCTTCTGGTGCATGGAGCCGCCGTTCGACGAGCTGGATGGCGTCATCTCGACGACGTCCGGCTATACCGGGGGCAGAACGAAATCCCCGAGCTATGAGCAGGTGTCGGGCGGGCAAACGGGGCACACCGAAGCGCTCCAGATTGCCTACGACCCTGCCAAAGTCAGCTACGACAAACTGCTCGACGTGTTCTGGCGCAATGTGGATGCCGTCGACGGCGGCGGGCAGTTCTGCGATCGCGGCAGCCAATATCGACCGGCGATCTTCGCCCACTCGGAGGAGCAGAAACGAGCAGCAGAGGTCACGAAAGAACGAATCGCGGCGCAACTGCGCCAGCCGGTCGCGGTCCAGATCGTGGAGGCCGGTGAATTCTACACGGCCGAGGACTACCACCAGGACTATTACAAGAAGAACCCGGTGAGGTACAAGTTCTACAAGTGGAATTGCGGGCGCGATCAGCGGCTCGAGAAGCTGTGGGGCAAGTTGCCGACACAGTAACGGGATACGGCACACAGCATACGGCACACGGCGCGACGCAACCGGGTTGCTCTTACGGATTCGCGAGAGCAACCCGGTTGCCTTGTCAGCGAGCGAAGTCTATGAAGCGGCTCCATTGGGCGGCACCGTGCGTATTCGGTGTCGTGTTGGCGGCGCTTTCGGTGGCCGAACGACGACGACCGCTGCGGCGGCGGGTCGAAGCGCGACCGCTGCATCGAGCGGCGCGCAACGCCACGATGGGAGTGACCGCGCTCGTCGCGAGCGCGGCGGTGGAATGGGCGATTGTCCGCTCGGCCGGCGCCTGGGCAGCACGAAATCGCGTCGGGCTGCTGCATCACGTGCGCATGCCGGCACGGGTCAAGGAGGTCGTCGGATTCCTGGCCTTGGACTACAGCATCTACCTCTGGCACATCGTCAACCATCGGGTGCCTGGACTCTGGCGCTTTCATCTCGTGCACCATGTCGATCGCGAGCTCGATGTCTCGACGGGCGTGCGCTTTCACTTCGGCGAGATGGCGTTGACGGTGGCGCTCAGAGTCGCGCAGATCCTTGGCATCGGAGTCGATAGGCAAACGCTGGCGCTGTGGCAACGCCTCCTGACCCTGTCCGTCGTCTTTCACCACAGCAACCTGCGCTTGCCGATCGGCCTCGAGCGCCCTCTCTCCCGCCTCATCGTCACCCCTCGCTTGCACGGCGTGCATCATTCGGAGCGGAAAGACGAGAGCGGCAGCAACTTCGCGAGCCTCCTGAGCGTGTGGGATGTCCTTCACGGAACCTGGCGCGTGAACGTTCCGCAGCGGGCCATCACGATCGGTGTCCCTGGCCAGCGCGACCCGCGCGAGCTGACCATCGGACCGCTGCTGACCATGCCGTTTCGGCCTCAGCGCCCTGCGTGGCCCGATGGCGACCAGCCAACACCACGCCTGCTGCCACTGCCGCCAACGACGCTAGCGGAGTAGGCGGTTGGCCAAAGAATGCCGCCAGAAGGCAGAAGGCAGGCGCGTGCCTTTGCTCTGTGCGGGGTCGATCATCCCGGTATAGTAGCCACGACGGCAGTACTCGAGGACCGACTTTATGACCACGTCCGTACGGCTCCTGCTCCTCGTCGCCACTATCAGCCTCGCTCCGCCGGTGCCCGCGTTCGCCCAGGCGATCGACCTCGATTCGGCGACCATTGCCGACATCAACGCCGCCTTCGATCGGGGGACGCTCACCGCCGAGAAGCTCGTGCAACTGTGTCTCGCCCGGATCAAGGCCTACGACCGCCAGGGGCCCACACTGCGGGCACTCATCAGCGTCAACCCCAAAGCCATCGAGGTCGCCCGCGCGCTCGACGTCGAGCGCAAGACAAAGGGCGCACGCTCTCCGCTCCACGGCATTCCCATCGTGTTGAAAGACAACTTCGACACGTTCGATATCGCGACGACCGGAGGATCCGTGTTGCTCGAGGGATCGATGCCGCCAGACGATGCGTTTGTGGTGAAGAAGTTGAGAGCGGCCGGCGCTGTGATCATCGGCAAAGCGAACATGTCCGAGTTTGCGTCGGGCGCCGCTCACAGCTCGATCGGCGGACAGGCGCTCAACCCGCACGACTTGATGCGGACGCCGTCGGGCTCGTCGGGTGGGACGGGAGTTGCCATCGCCGCCACCTACGCCGTCGTCGGCCTGGGCACCGACACGGGCGGATCGGTGCGGGGTCCGTCGACCTCGAATGGCGTGGTCGGCTTGAAGCCGACGCACGGCCTGCTGAGCCGTGACGGCATCATTCCCTTGGCGCTCAGCTTCGACACCGGCGGGCCAATGGCGCGCAGCGTCTACGACGTCGCGCTTGCGCTCGGATTGATGACCGGCGTCGATCCGGCCGACGCGGCGACGAAAAAGAGCGAAGGCCAATTCGAGACCGACTACACGAAGCATCTCAACGCACAGGCGCTGAAAGGCGCCCGCATCGGCATCGCCCGTGACTTCGTCGGCTTCGACGGTGACGTCGACTGGGTGGTCGAGTCGGCGCTCGCCGCCATGCGCGAGTCGGGTGCGACGGTCGTCGACGTACACTTCCCGAAGTGGCTGCTGGACGCGAAGGGCGAGTTCTACAATGCCGTGCGCTATCCGGAGTTCACGGCGCAAATCGCCGAGTATCTCGCGACCCTCGGTCCTACGTTCCCGAAGAACATCGACCAGTTGATCGAGCGCGCGACCAACGTGCGCGCCCCGCGACCCGACGGGGCGAGCCCCAACCCGGCTCGATGGTCGATGTTCAAGCGCGAGGCGGGCAGCGGCACGCTCGACGATTACCGCTACACGGCCGTGCGCGATCATGCGCTGCCGCTGATGCGCGCGGTGGTCGAAGGCGTCCTCGCCTCACAGAAGCTGGATGCGATCGTCTATCCGACGTCGTCGCGACGCCCGGCGCTCCTCGCGGCACCGCCCGAAGTTCCTGGCGGTGGAACAGCGTCTGCCAGCAATATTGCCAACCTGACCGGGTTCCCCGACCTCATCGTGCCGGCCGGTTTCACCAGCGACGATTTGCCGGTGGGGTTGTCGTTCCTCGGACGCGCCTTCAGCGAGGGCAAGCTGCTCGCGCTCGGCTACAGCTTCGAGCAAGCCACGCACGCGCGGCGGCGGCCCGCGCACACGCCGGCGCTACCTGGCGAGTCGATTGCCGGAGCGAGCGCAACGGCGGTCCGCCGTCACTGATTCGTGATTGGTCGATTCGCCACGCGGCGCCCGATCTCGATCGCCTTGAAACCGGCATCGCCCCAGTTCATCACGAAGACGCTGAAGCCTTGCTTCATGCGCATCTCGATGTCGTTGGGGCTGGCTGGATAGCCGCACGCCACCTTGAACTCTTTGCAGGCCGAGAGCACCTGCTGGATGGCGGCCTCCCAGGCCGCTTCGTCCAGTACTCGTTTGCCATTTGCGTCGGTCGTCGAGAAGATCCCGCGCAGCGTACCGGCACCCGGCCACAACACGCCGATACCCTTCACCGCCGCGATCTCGCGCGCGTGCGCGAGCCCTTCTTTGCTCTCGATGATGGTCCAGTTCAAGAGCTCGCCGTCGGGGTTGAGCGGCCATAGGTCGGCTTTCTGGCGATACTCCTGATCCGACATGCCCCAGAACGCCGGCGCGTTGCCGACGTCCTCGGCCCGCGTCCCGCCTCTTGATTTGAAGCGCATCGCCGCGAGTCCCTGCTTCACCTCGTCGGCGCTCTCGACAGACACGAGCATGATGCCGCTCACGCCGAGGTTCAGTTGCCGGCCGATGTTCGCGGCCGCCTTGGCGGGATCGGGCGCGATTTCTTGCGCCTTGACGATGAGCGGATGGGTGAAGCGAAGGGAGGGAGCTCGACTGAGCGCGCCGGCCTCCTTCATGGCGGTCACGAACTCGGCAAACGCCGGATACGCACGATCGAAGTCGCCCTCCATGCTGCCGTCGAAGACGAAGTCGCCGGTCTTGTAGGCCACCGCCTCCCTGGCAAGCTCGAGCGGGCTCTTCTGTGCCGACGGCGCGGCGGGGGCGGCGGCGCCCGGCGCGCCGGGGCGGCGATTACTGGGCGCGTAGAGCCCGAGCACGGGCTTGTTCTGTTCGAGAAGCTCGATCACCGGATTCAACCGCGGCCGCCGCGCTGGCTGAGCCAGCACCACGCCGCCAACAATTGAGATGGTGACCACCGCCAGCGTCAATCGTCCGGGCACAGGTCCTCCTCGTGAATCCGGCGGAGTATAGAACGAGACGAGAACGGCTGCGGAGACGCGCGACTGAGCGCGCCGCGCTGCCATCCGAAAGCTGCTAGTGTAGTTCCCTCCCCATCCTCGAACATCCTGGATGTTTTTGCCAAGGCCAACCGGAAAACGCATCGTGCGTCCGTCACCTCCAACTTGTCCAGCGTCGCTCCTCGCACCTCCCGCGTCGTCTTCGACATAAACGTTCTGTCTCGCACCGACTCGCCGAAATGCACGATCCTCTATAAGTAGGGCGTGAGTCCGCCACGACATGGCCGCGGGCACGTCGCGATGCCGCCGCCGCTTTCGTCACCGCCGAGTTCCCGGACTCGGCCCCCGCGCGTACACTGACGCAATGAACACCCGACGGATCGGATCGCTCGAGGTGTCGGTAGTCGGCCTCGGCTGCAACAATTTCGGCACGCGTCTCGACCAGGTGCGCACGCAGGCGGTCGTAGACGCGGCCCTCGACGCCGGCGTCACGTTCTTCGACACGGCTGACATGTAC
>JAIVJN010000102.1 GCA_020200025.1 Acidobacteriota bacterium
AAGCCCCGCATCCTCGTCATCGACGATGACGCCGCCATCCGCGATTCGGTGCGGATGATCCTGGAGTATGAGGGGTACGAGGTGATTGTGGCGGCCACGGGCGCGGACGGGATCGGCTTGGTGGAGCGCGAAGCCCCCGATCTGGTGTTTCTGGACATCAAGATGCCGGGGATGGACGGGCTCGACGTGCTGCAGCGCCTGCGCCATCTCGTCGAGACCTCGCCGGTCGTGGTCATCTCGGGCCATGCCACCATTTCGACCGCGGTCGAAGCGACTCGACTGGGCGCCTTCGACTTCATTGAGAAGCCGCTCTCGACCGAGCGGGTCCTCGTCACGGTCCGCAACGCGGTGGACTCGCGGCGACTCCGGACGGAAAATCGCTCGTTCCGGCGCGACGCCGAGAAGCGGTATCAGATCGTCGGCGACTCGCCCAACTTGGCGAAGGTGCGCGAGTCGATCCAGCGAGCGGCGCCGACGAGCGCCACGGTCCTCATCTGGGGCGAGAGCGGCGTCGGCAAAGAGCTCGTCGCGAGGGCCATCCATCGCGAGAGCTTGCGCAAGGATGGCCCGTTCGTGCAGGTGAATTGTGCGGCTATCCCCGACGACCTCATCGAATCGGAGCTCTTCGGGCACGAGAAGGGCTCGTTCACCGGGGCCACCGATCGCCAGATCGGCAAGTTCGAGCAGGCGGACAAGGGCACGATCTTTCTCGACGAAGTCGGCGACATGAGCGTGAAGACGCAGGCCAAGGTGCTGCGCGTCCTGCAGGAGCAAGAGCTCGAGCGTCTCGGTTCGAATCGCATCATCAAGGTGGACGTGCGGGTGATCGCCGCGACCAACAAGAACCTCGAAGAGGCCATCGATCGAGGAACGTTCCGCGAAGATCTGTTCTATCGGTTGAACGTGGTGCCCATTCATGTGCCGCCGCTGCGCGAACGGCGCGAGGACATCGCCGCGCTCATCCGCCACTTTGCCGACCTCTTCAGTCGCGAGAACAACTTCCGACGCAAGACGTTCACGTCGGCCGCCATGGAACGACTCAAGCAGCACAACTGGCGCGGCAATATTCGCGAGCTCCGCAACTTCGTCGATCGGCTCATCATCATGAGCTCGACCGACGCCATCGACGTGAAGGATCTGCCAGACTTCGGCGGCGCTCGCGTTGACCAGCCTCAGGCGGCGCCCGATAATGGGTGGATGGGCTCCGGCACGCTGCAGGAGTTCAAGGCGACCTCGGAACGCGCATTTCTGGTCGCCAAGCTGCGTGACAATGGGTGGAACATCTCGAAGACCGCCGAGGTCATCGACACGCCGCGCAGCAATCTCTACAAGAAGCTCGAGCAGTATCAGATCTCGCAGGAGAAGGATGGGTAGACCATTTGCAGATGGACGATTGAAGATTGCAGATTGAGCAGAGTGAGCCGCAGCCGACCGGATGACCGCTGCCGGCCGTAACCGTTTTGCGCAAGCGGACGAAGTGCGACCGGGAGAGGAAAGTCCGAACTCTACAGGGCAGTGCGCCGGGTAATACCCGGGCGGGGCGACCCGACGGACCAGTGGCACAGAAAATATACCGCCCGCCTTCGCTCTCGGCCCTCCGGGCCTCGAGCTCCGGCGGGCAGGCCCGCGCGATTGAATCCCCGCAGGGGCGCACTGGGCTTGCCCACTGAAGCCCGAGGCTCGGAGAGCCGAGGGCGAAGGCGAGTAAGGGTGAAAAGGTGCGGTAAGAGCGCACCGCGCTTCTGGCAACAGAAGTGGCAGGCAAAACCCCGCACAGAGCAAGACCAAATAGGGAGGCGATTGGCGCCCGTTGCGCCAGAAAGGACGGCCCGTCCGAAGCTTCCGGGTAGGTTGCTCGACCCCGCCAGTGATGTCGGGGCTAGAGGAATGGTCATCTCCGCCGGCGCGCCAGGCCGCGAGGCCGAGCGCGGGGGTGGAACAGAATTCGGCTTATAGGTCGACTGCGGCGCTTCTCACGGCATACGGGCAACCGCAGACGTGATGCGGACGACGGCATTCGGGCTACGGCGTGCGGCAAACGGCAAGCGGCAGACCTGATAGGGCACACACAAGACCGCGGAGGGCACAAGGTGTACGAAAGATTCCATCGGGAGTCGGCCGTCGAAGCAAGTCAGGGAAGCCGTCGGAAACCGATCCGTCAGTTTCTTTCGCTTGCCGCTTGCCGCTTGCCGCTTGCCGCACGTCGTCTTTGAACCCTCATGACCCGACGCTCCCACATCATCCTTGGACTCTGCACGCTCTTCATCAGTGCATCGGTGATCGCGCAAGGCCCCGGGCGTGGTCTGCGGGCGCGGCCGGGCGAAGGCCGTGCGCCGGAGTTCCCGCCACCGACCATCGTCGAATACAAGCCGCGCAGTACGCTTGTGGTGCCTGCCCATCCGGTGCCGCGGGCGAAGTTCCCGGTCATCGACATTCACAGTCATCAACCGGCGCCGATCTCCGCCGCCGATTTCGAGACCGTCGTGCGGGGGATGGAGCAAAACAATCTGCGCGTGCTCGTCAACCTGAGCGGGGGCTCGGGCGAGCGGCTGAAACAGGCGGTGGCCGCCGTTGCGGCCAGCAAGCACAAAGACCGCATGGTGCTCTTCGCAAATGTCAACTGGGGCGGTGCGGGCGCACCAGGCTGGACCGAGCGAGCCGCCGCACAGCTCGAAGCCGACATCAAGGCGGGGGCGCGCGGTCTCAAGGTCTTCAAGGACCTCGGCCTGCGCACGCGGAAAGCCGACGGCTCACGGCTCACGCTCGACGACCCGGCTCTCGGCCCAGTGTGGGACGTGCCCGGTCGCTTGGGCGTTCCCGTCCTCATTCACACGGCTGAGCCGCAGGAGTTCTTCGAGCCGATCGACTACACCAACGAGCGTTGGCTCGAGCTCGCGCTGTTTCGCGACCGGCGCTATCCCGAGGGTCAGTTCCCCCGCTTCGAGGAACTGCTCGCCGAACGAGACAGAATGTTCAAGGCCCATCCCAGGACGAAGTTCATCGCAGCGCATTTCGGCTACCGCGCGAACAACCTGCAGAAGGCCGGCGAGATGCTGGAGACGATGCCGAATGTGTACCTCGAGGTGGCGGCGATCCTCGCCGAGCTTGGCCGACAGCCGAAAACGGCGCACGACTTCTTCGTCAAGTACCAGGACCGCCTGCTGTTCGGCAAGGACAGCTATCAGCCCGGCGAGTATCCGTATTACTGGCGCGTGTTCGAGACCTCGGATGAATACTTCGACTATTACCGGGATTACCACGCCTTCTGGAAGCTATACGGCATGGCCCTTCCCGACGCCGTGTTGAAGAAGCTCTACTACAAGAACGCTTTGACCCTCGTCCCTGGTCTTCCCAAGGACGGATGGCCACAGTAAAGGTGCGCGTTCGCTCTCCCGCCGGCGCTCGATTTTCAGCGCACCGCGTCGCACCGAGTCCAGCTTCAGGGTGCGGCTGCCTCATGGATCGTGGCAACGAGCCGATAAGTCTGAGCTGAGACCACTATGTCGTTTTACCTTGTCACTGGCGGCGCAGGCTTCATCGGATCGCACCTGGTCGAAGAGTTGCTGCGCCGCGGCCAGCGCGTGCGCGCCGTCGACAACTTGAGCACCGGGAAGCGCGCGAATCTGGATTCCGCGATCGAGGCCGCTTCACTCAGCCAGTCAGGGAACGGCCCGGCGGTGGAGTTCGTGCAGGGCGATCTGGCAGACCTGGAAGTCGCCCATGCGGCGGTCGCAGGCGTCGATTATGTCCTGCACCAGGCTGCGCAGCCATCGGTGCCCCGCTCCGTCGACGATCCCATAGGCGCCAACCGCGCCAACGTGCAAGCGACCGTCAACGTCCTCGTCGCCGCCCGGGACGCCAAAGTCCGTCGCTTGGTGTTCGCCGGCTCCTCGTCGGTCTACGGCGACCAGCCCGAGCTACCGAAGCATGAAGAGATGTCGACGCGGCCCCAGTCGCCCTACGCGCTGCAGAAGCTGATCGGCGAGCAGTATCTACGGCTCTTCACCGAGCTGTACGGGCTCGAGACGGTTACGACGCGCTATTTCAACGTCTTCGGCCCACGGCAGGATCCATCGTCTCCCTACTCGGGGGTGATCTCGCTCTTCATCAAGGCCGTCAGCGAAGGGCGCGCGCCGACCGTTCACGGCAACGGCGAGCAAACGCGCGACTTCACCTTCGTGGCCAATGTCGTCGACGGCGTGCTGCGCGCGGTGGAAGCGCCGGGTGTGGCAGGCGACGTGATCAACGTCGCGACCGGAGCGCGCATCTCGCTCAAGGAGCTGCTGGGCACGATCACACGTATCCTGGGCAGCAGCGTCGAGCCGATCTACGGTCCGACACGCGCCGGCGACGTGCGCGACTCGCAAGCGGCGATCGGGAAAGCCGAGCGCCTGCTCGGTTACCGGCCAACGGTCCCGTTCGAAGAGGGGCTGCGGCGGACCATCGCCTGGGCGCAACAGGGCGCGCACGCGCAACGCTAGGAACGCGTGGTGACACGCGGGCCCGTGCGTGCCTCATCTCCTCGTTCGTTTCGGTAGTCACGACATTTCTCATCTCACCGCCCCCGCGGCATTCTCGCGCCACGAAGCCCCACCGCAGCGGACCTCTCGTAACTGCGAAAAGAGAGCAGGATGTTGATGAACTGGGCATTCAGGGTGCCTCGCCAGGCGCTGGTTGCGCCAGCGATCCCTCGAGGCCATCCCCGGACACTCACGCCCGATTGACACGCACGGTCGCAGATCGCCAAGCGTCCCTGATCCAACGGAGCGCTCGAGCACGAACGCGGCGGGCGAAGGCTTGCGCTACGACGCAAGTGCCGGAACGGGACCTGATCGTTTGCGAGAGGCGGCGGTATTCTCGCGCCACGAAGCCCGCCGCAGCGCACCTCTCGTTGCCCAGCCGGCAACCATCGGAGGTGAGGATTCCGGCACCTTTCCGCACCCCAACACGGTGCTCGGCATCCCGCGTTTCCCCGCGCACCGTCCGGTGATCGGCCCGTCACGCCGCGCACGTCTGCATCTGTCACTGGCGCAAGGGGTTGGCCTGTTTGTTCGCGCGCCGGCGCCGCGGCGGCCGAATTGCGACAGGTGGTCGCGCTCCCGCGTGCGGCGCCTTTCCGGTGGCTCCTGACCTCGTCAACGGTGTCAGCGTCGCGCGCGGGGCTTTCACAAGGAGAGGATCCATGCGCACGTCCCTCTGGGCTTCAGCACTGCTCGTCGCCGCCCTGGCTGCCGTTCCGTGTGTCGCATCGGCGCAGGAACGCAAGTCGAGCCCCGCTTTGCCCGCATCAGTCGTGAATCTCAACGTCGCCACGATCGAGCAGCTCGACGCGCTGCCGGGCATCGGCCGCAGCACGGCGCAACGCATCGTCGACTATCGCCAGAAAAACGGCGGCTTCAAGAAGATCGAAGAGCTGATGAACGTCAAAGGCATCGGCGAGAAGGCGTTTCTCAAGCTCAAGCCGATGGTGACCGTGGCCGGTAAGCCGGAAAAGCCAACCGGCCAGGCGTAGGGCACGGGCCGCCTGCGCTTCGCAGGCGGCCGCCTACTCGACGCTCATGCGACGCTCTGATTCCGGCTTGGCTTTCGTCGACGTGATTGTCGCCACCGCGACGCTGGTCGTGCTCTCGGCGATGGCGGTCCCCGTGATTGGCGGCGTCCACGATCACGCGCGCGTGCGCGCCGCCGCCCGCTATCTGAGCGCGCGGCTGCACGTCGCGCGGCTCGAGGCCCTTCGGCGCAACACCGCGGTCGGCCTGCGTTTTGACGATGAAGCCGAGGGGTATGGCTTTCGCCTCTACAGCGACGGCGACGCCGATGGCGTGCTGCAGCGCGACATCGACGCTGGCATCGACCGGCCGATCGATGAGCTCGATCGCATCGACCATCATTTCGGTGATATCACCTTTCGTGTCAATGCGGCGGTGCCGGACGTCGGAGGTGGCGACGAG
>JAIVJN010000103.1 GCA_020200025.1 Acidobacteriota bacterium
GCGTTACACCGAGGCGATGGAGCGATTGGCCCTCCACGAGGGAGCAGCGGCCGCCTACGACCTCATCGACGCGACCAATCTGTTCATTGCCGAGACACAGCCGTGGTCGCTGGCGAAGCACGACGCCGATCGCGATCGGTTAACGGAAGTGTTGTACGACGCGGCGGAAGCATTGCGCGTGGCCGCTGTTCTGCTCTTGCCAGTCATCCCAACCTCGGCGGCGGAAATCCTTCGACGGGTGGGGGAGGCCCGCCCGGCGTCGGCGCTCAGACTCGATTCGGACGCGACGTGGCGCAATCACGGAGAGAAGAACATTCTGAACGCGGGCGCCCTGTGGCCCCGCCTCGACAGCAAGGGAGCCCCGACCGTGACCGACCCCACACCGACCGCACCTGGAGCATGGAACGGCCCTGTCGCCTCGAATGCACCCGCCGAGTCGAATGGACCCAGTGGCCCCGCTGCACGAGATGCCGCCTCGCCGGCGAACCCACCTGCGGCCCCTGGCGTTTCCAGCGCGCCTGCTGTTGCGCCAGAGAAGATCGGCATCGAAGAGTTTTCGAAGGTCGAGTTGCGAGTCGCCAAGGTGCTCGAGGCCGAACGCGTGCCCAAGTCGAAAAAGTTGATGAAGCTGCGCATCGACGTCGGCAGCGAACAGCGAACGGTCGTCGCGGGCATCGCCGACGCCTACGAGCCCGACGCGCTCATCGGCCGCTCCATCGTCATCGTGGCCAACCTGAAACCAGCGACGCTGATGGGTATCGAGTCGAACGGGATGGTGCTCGCGGCAAGCCCTGAAGGGGGCGGAGCCATCCTGCTGAATCCCGAGAGCGCGGTTCCCGGAACCCGGGTCAGATAGAAGGCAGTGCAGAGTGCAGAGTTCACAGCGGGATTTGCGGATGGCCGATCGGGCGTACGCATTTCCTGCCCCAGTCTGCCCCTGTGTACCAGACGCTTTGCCCTTCGCTCTGAAACTCTGAAATCTGCACTCTGCACTCTGCACTCCGTGATCGACTCCCACTGTCACCTCGCCGGCCCCGAGTTCGCGGCCGATCTCGCCGACGTGCTCGCGCGAGCCAAAGAGGCCGGCGTCGCCCGCCTGCTTGTCATCCTTGCCGCGGAGGACCATGAAGAGATGAGCCGTGCCGAGGCGGTGCTGAATGCCTGGCCCGACGCGCGATTTGCGGTTGGTGTCCACCCACATCAGGCGCACGTTCACGCATCGCACCCCGATCGGGTCGTGGCGCTCGTCGAGCGCGGCTTGGCGGCGTTGCCGGGGGCACGAGCCATCGGCGAAATTGGCCTGGATTATCACTACGACTTTTCCCCGCCTGCCGTGCAACGGACCGTCTTTCGCGCGCAACTCCGTCTGGCACGCGAGCGAAAGCTGCCCGTGGTGCTGCACGTGCGCGACGCCGAGGACGATACGCTGCGGATTCTCGAGGAAGAGCATTCCGCTGCGGGGCTGCGCGGCGTGTTTCACTGCTTCACCGGCGACCGCGCAGCGGCCGAGCGCGCGCTGGCGACCGGTTTCTATCTGTCGATCCCGGGGATTATCACCTTCCCGAGAGCCGGGTCGTTGCGCGAAACAGCGGCGCACATCCCGGAGGCGCGCCTGCTCATCGAAACCGACAGTCCCTATCTCGCGCCGATCCCGCACCGCGGCATGCGGAACGAGCCCGCGTTCGTCGCACGAACGCTCGATGCCGTCGCCCAGGCAAAAGGCGTCGACCGCAACGCCCTTGCCAGAACGCTCGTCGCCAACTTCGACCGCTTATTCGAAGTCGCCATCTGACGGCAGCGAAGACGGCAAACGGCACACGGTACATGGTAAGCGGCAGACAGCAGACAGCAGACGGCAGACGGCAAATGGCAGACGAAGAGCACAAAGGCTACGAGGACGAAGACCTCATGTTGCTTATCGCCTGCCCCTGCGCTATATCATCCTCGACCCCTTTTTTGGAGTGGCCATGAACCCCAAGATCACGAACGGAAGCGGCGGGATGCTCATCGCGTTTGTCCTGGCGGCGCTTGCGTGCGGTCCGGCGGCGACTGTTGCGATTGCTCAGGGCAAGACGGACGTCTCTGGAAAGTGGCTGTTTCAGGTCGAGACCAGCGCCGGTTCGGGCTCGCCGGTGATGACGTTCAAGCAGGACGGCGAGATGGTGACGGGCACTTATGAAGGGCAGTTGGGGACCGCGCCTCTTAAAGGCACGGTGAAGGGGCAGAGCATTACGTTCACCTTTATGGGAAACGCGCAAGGCGAGACGGTCGACGTCATGTACGAGGGCACGGTCGACCAAGACAGCATGAAGGGTACTCTCAAGATCGCCGGCGATGCGGTCACGGGCACGTTCACGGCGAAGAGGCAGTGACCCGTGCGGCGCGCAGCCGGGTCGCTCCGCTACTCGCCGATTGCTGCAAAGCGCAGCTCTGCAAGGACTAACGGGCCGGCGTTTCGTTGACACTGTGACGGGTCTATGGTGTGATGGACGAGCTTGTCCAACGCCGCGCACAAGACTCGTGTCGACCTGGTGCAGATGTTCGAGCCCGTGCGCGCCGACCTCGAGGCGGTCGAGCGTGAGTACGAGCGTCAAGTCCAGTCGAAGGTCGATGTCATCCCGCAGATCGGCAGCTACATCCAGCAGAGCGGGGGCAAACGCGTTCGCCCCGCCGTGCTGTTGATGGCGGCGCGCCTGTGCGGCTACACGGGACCGCGCGCCATTCTCAACGCCGCCGTTCTCGAGTTCATTCACACCGCCACGCTCGTTCACGACGACATCATCGACGATGCCGAGGTGAGACGGGGGCGGGACGCGGTGCACTCGCGATGGGGCAACGATGTCACGGTGCTCGCCGGCGACTTTCTCTACATCAAGTCGATGGCCATGGCCCTCACGCAGGACACGCTCGACATCGTGCGTCTGCTCTGTGATGTCACGCTGCGGATGATCGAAGGCGAAATCTATCAGCTGACCAAGAACGGCGTCGTGGATCTGAGCGAAGAGGAGCACTTCGACATCATCGGCCGCAAGACTGCCTACTTGTTTTCGAGCTGCGCGCAAATCGGCGGCATGCTCGGCGAGGTCGGCCCCGAGAAAGAAAACGCGCTGCGCGAGTATGGCTTCAATCTTGGCATCACGTTTCAACTCGTCGACGATCTGCTGGATTTCACCGGTGAAGCCGACGCGCTCGGTAAGCCGATCGGCGGCGATTTGCGAGAAGGCAAGATTACCCTGCCCATCATTCACCTGTTGAAACAGGCCGGCGCCGAGGCCGAGGCGCTGGTGCGCCGGATCGTGCGTGAGCGGACGATCGCGCCCGACGAATGGCTGCGCATCAAGGTTCTGCTTGCCGAGCATCGCTCCATCGACTACGCCTATCATCGCGCCGTCGAGTTCGGCGAATCGGCCAAGCGCCACCTGCGGCTGTTCCCGCCGAGCCCCGAGCGCGAGGCGTTGACGGCGCTCGCCGACTACGTCCTCTCGCGGGATCGCTGAAGCCTGAGGCGCCCTTCGGGCGTGGGCCTTCGGTGGGCGGCGCTTCGCGCCCTGGGCCTTCGGTGGCTGAAACATGAGATCCTACCGAGCGAAGCGAGGCCCACCCGGCACACCGCGCGAGGCCTACCGAACGACGTGAGGCCGACGTTCGCCAAAACTCCTGCCCCATGAGCCCCGCCGAACAGATCGAACAGCTTCGCCGTGAGATCCGCCGACACGAGGAGCTCTATTACGTCAAAGCCGCGCCGGAGCTCGCCGACGCCGAGTTCGACGCGCTGCTGCGCGAGCTGGCGGCGCTCGAGACCGAGCATCCCGACTTGCTGACCGCCGATTCGCCCACGCAGCGTGTGGGCGGACGGGTGGCGGACGGTTTCACGACCGTCGTGCACGCCGAGCCGATGCTCAGCCTCGACAACGCCTCCGCCGAAGACGAGCTCCGTGCCTTCGACGAGCGTGTACGACGCACGCTCGAAACCGCGGGAGACGTTGGATACGTCGCCGAGCTCAAAGTGGATGGCTTGAGTATCGCCCTCACGTACGACGACGGTGTGCTGCTCCGCGGCGCGACGCGGGGCGACGGCGTCCGCGGCGAAGACGTGACGTTCAACGTCCGCACGATCCGAGCGATTCCGCTCAAGCTTCGCGGGGCGCCGCCAGGACGCTATGAAGTGCGCGGCGAGGTCTTCCTCCCGCGACCGGCGTTCGAGCTGCTCAACAAGGCTCGCGCCGAGGCGGGCGAGCCGCTCTTTGCAAACCCGCGCAACGCGGCTGCCGGCACGATGCGCAATCTCGATCCTTCGCTGGTGGCGCGCCGAGGATTGTCGGCATGGACATATCAGTTGGTGGGCGCCGGCGTCCGCGGGAGCGTGCCGACGCATGCTGACTTGCTCACCCGACTCGACGGCTGGGGCCTTCCCGTCGAACCGCATTGGCGCCGCTGCCAGGGCATCGATGCTCTGCTCGCCTTCTGCGCCGAGTGGCGCGACAAGCGTAACAGCCTCGCGTTCGAGACCGACGGCGTCGTCATCAAAGTGGATCGCCTGGCACTACGCGAGCAGCTTGGGTCGACGTCCAAGTTCCCCCGCTGGGCCGTGGCCTTCAAGTTCCCCGCGCAGCAAGCGACAACGCGTCTGAAGTCGATTCAGGTGAACATTGGCCGAACCGGAGCAGCCACACCGTATGCCGTGCTCGATCCCGTCTTCGTCGGTGGGTCGACCGTGTCGATGGCGACCCTGCACAACCCGGAGGATCTGGCCCGCAAGGACATTCGCGAAGACGACATCGTGATCGTGGAGAAAGCCGGTGACGTCATTCCGCGGATCGTCGGACCCGTGCTCAGCCAGCGGGCCGAGCACTCCCGTCCATGGACGATGCCCTCCACATGTCCCGTTTGTGGGGCCATGTTCACAAGGCGGCGGACGAAGTCGTTTGGCGCTGCGAGAACAGCTCGTGTCCGGCCAGACTGAAGCGCAGCCTCGAGCATTTCGCCTCACGCGGCGCGATGAACATCGACGGGCTCGGCGAATCGCTCATCGAGCAGTTGGTCGAGAAGTCGATCGTGCGGGACGTGGCGGGCCTCTACGCGCTCGATGAGCCGACCCTTGTGGCGCTCGAGCGCATGGGGAAGAAATCGGCCACGAATCTCCTGGCGCAAATCGAACGCTCGCGCCAGAACGAGCTGTGGCGGCTGCTGAATGGCCTGGGCATCCGGCACGTGGGGGAGCGCGGGGCGCAGGTGCTGGCCAGGGCCTTCGGATCGGTCGACGCGCTCCTGGCCGCGGACTGCGAGCAGCTCGAAGCGGTGCGGGAGGTCGGCCCGATCATGGCCGAATCCGTCCATCTCTGGCTGGCCGAGCCGCTCAACCAAGCGCTTCTGGACCGATTGCGCGAGGCGGGCGTGCGCACCGCCGATCCCGTCGACCCGCAGCCGCCGGGCGATCAACCGCTGAGCGGGCGGAGCTTCGTCCTGACGGGAACACTCGAGTCGCTGTCGCGGGCCGACGCCGAACGTGCGATCGAACGGCTGGGGGGCAAAGTCGTCGGCTCGATCAGCCGAAAGACTCACTATCTGGTCGTCGGGGCCGAGGCCGGCAGCAAGCTCGCCAAGGCGCAGGCGCTCGGCGTGGAAACGCTCGATGAGCCAGCCTTTCTCAAGCTTATAATGAGCCAATCATGACCCGGCGGTTCGTGTGGTTCACCGCCGGCTTGACCGCCACGCTCGGTTTTCTCATTGGCGTGGTGGTCACCGGCCCGCTTTCGTCTCCGATGGCGGTCAGTGTCCCGCCTCTCGTGACGCGTCTTGACGTGTCGGGCGAGCGGCCCATGCTGGCGCGTGAGTCGCCGCGCGCCTTGGCCCCGCTCGAGGTGCCGCTCGTCAATTTTGCCGACGTCGCCGAACGGCTCAACCCGGCCGTGGTGAATATCGACGCGACCGCCAGATCGCGTCATCGACGGGGCCGAGCGCATCACCGTGAAGCTGACCGATGGTCGCACGTTCCGCGCCGACGTCGTGGGGTCCGATCCCGACACGGACATCGCCCTGGTCAAGGTCGATGCCGACATCAAGCTACCGCACGCTGTTTTGGGCAACTCGAACGATCTGCGCGTGGGCGAGTGGGTCTGTGCCATCGGCAACCCGCTGGCCTACGAGCACACCGTTACGGTGGGCGTGGTCAGCTTCATCGGGCGGAAGCTGTTCGACACGAGCCTCGACAACTACATCCAGACCGACGCCGCGATCAACTTCGGGAACAGCGGCGGTCCCCTGATCAACATGCAAGGCGAAGTCGTCGGCATCAACTCGGCCATCAGTCGTCAAGCGAGCAGCATCGGGTTTGCCGTGCCGATCAACCAAGCCCGCGCCATCCTGCCGCAGTTGAAGGCGATCGGCCGCGTCACGCGCGGCTATCTGGGCACGGTGCTGCGCGATGTCGATCCCGATTTGCAGGAGTCGCTGAAGCTGGCCAGCCCGGCTGGGGCCCTGGTGCAAGATGTGGTGGCCGGGTCCCCCGGCGAGCGCGCCGGACTGCGCACCTACGATCTCATCACCGCCGTCGACGGACTGCCGATCCCGACCAACGACACCCTGATTCGCGAGGTGGCCTCGCGCCAACCCGGATCGGTGGCGCGCCTCGAGGTCGTGCGCGACGGACGCGCCCGGCACGTGACGGTCAAGCTCGCCGAGCGCGAATCGCGATCGAAAGATCGCATCGCGGAGCCGGTCAACGGCGGTCCCAATCGTTCGACGCAGAGCGTCGGGCCCGGCG
>JAIVJN010000334.1 GCA_020200025.1 Acidobacteriota bacterium
TCCCCTCGGTGCCGCCGACGTCGAGCCGGCCGGTGACGACGCCGGGCACGAGGCCGGCCATCACCCACGGATTTCGTCCGGTGGGAATGGCTTCATAGAGATCCTTGGTGATGTTGGTCTGCGTGACCGTCGAGCTCACGTCCACGACGGGCGACTCCCCGCTGACTGTCACCGTCTCCTGCAGCGTGCCGACGCCGAGCTCGACGTCGAGACGCGCCGTACGCGCCACCTGGACGACGACGCCCTCACGCTTGAGCGGCGCGAAACCGGACAGCTCGTAGGTGACGGTGTAGGTGCCCGGTGGCAGCGCCGTCAACTGATAACTCCCCGATTCGCCCGTCACCGCCGTCTGCGCGCCGCCGATGAGCGCCTCGCCTTCCACGGAGACGCTCACGCCCGGCAGCACGCCTCCCTGAGCATCCCTCACCACACCCGACAATGTGCCGCTCTGCTGAGCCCACGCCGGATTCACGCTCGCCATCATCGCGACGAGCCAAGCAAGACAGAACCGCCGGAACACCACCCTCATGGCCCTCTCCCTCTGACTCAGAAGCGCCGCAGGGCGCCTGAGCTCATTAACTTTGCAAGGCAACGTCTGATGTTAGCGACGGAACGGACGTATGATCAATGGTGAAACGCAGGTTCATCCCACCTAAAACGCTCTAATCGAGCGTTTGGCCCGGACCAGCACGGCCGCCGGGGTCGGCGGAGCTGGGATTGCCACTGATTGCTTCGATCCGAGCTACACGAATGGCCGACGACACGCCCCATCCCGCGCTACCCTCGGAGCTTCCCGTCGTTCCTCTGCGCCGCACCGTGGCGTTTCCCTTGACGCTGCAGCCCCTTGCCGTCAACCGGCCGATGTCGATCGACTCGGTGAACGCGGCCCTGGGCGGGGACCGACTGGTCTTGCTGGTGCTCCAGAAGGGCGACGACGATGACCCGAAAACCGAGGATTTGGCGCTCATCGGGACCGTCGGCATCATCCGCCAGATGGCTCGTGCCCCGCACGGGCTGAACATCATCGTCGAGGGGATGATGCGGGTTCGGCTCGATCTGGTGACGCGAACCGGCACGGCCCTGCGCGCCAAGGTCACCGCCGTGCCCGAGGTCACCGAGCGGAGCGTGGAGGTCGATGCCTACGTGCGACGACTGCACGAGCTGGTCGATCGAGCGCTGTCGCTCACCGGGGGGTTGTCGCAGGAGGTCAAGCAGCTCGTCGCCGGCATCGACGACCCGTTGCGCCTCGCCTATCTGCTCGGCACACTGCTCGACGTGCGGCCGGAAGAAAAGCAGGAGCTGCTCGAGCGCGACCCGCTGCCGAAGAAGCTCGGATTCGCTCACGACCTGCTCGCACGCGAGGTCGCCGTCCTCGAGCTCAAAGGCAAGATCGAGTCGCAGGCGCAACAGGAGATGACCGACGCACAGCGACAGTACTACTTGCGCCAGCAACTGAAGGCGATTCAAAACGAGCTCGGCGAAGGCGAGGGTGACGAGATCACGGTGCTGCGCGAGCGGATCACGGGCGCCAACTTTCCCGATCCCGTCCGCGAGGTCGCGACGCGCGAGGTGGACCGTTTGGCGCGGATGACGCCTGCGTCGCCCGACTATCAGATGATCCGCACATATCTCGATTGGCTGTTCGATCTGCCGTGGAGCACGACAACCGACGACCGGCTCGATCCAGTCGAGGCACGTCGCGTACTCGACGAGGACCACTACGATCTGGACAAGGTCAAGGAGCGCATCGTCGAGTATCTGGCGGTTCGCAAGCTCAAAGGCGACATGAAGGGCCCGATTCTCTGTTTCGTGGGCCCACCGGGCGTCGGCAAGACGTCGCTCGGCCAGTCGATCGCACGCGCGATGAATCGCAAGTTCGTGCGCATCTCGCTCGGCGGCATCCGCGACGAAGCGGAGATTCGCGGGCATCGGCGCACGTACATCGGCTCGATGCCCGGCCGGATCGCGCAAGCGCTGCGCCAGGCCGGATCGATCAATCCCGTGTTCATGCTGGACGAGCTCGACAAGATCGCCGCCGGGTTTCAGGGTGATCCGGCTGCCGCGCTGCTCGAGGTGCTCGACCCGGCGCAGAACCACGGCTTCCGCGATCATTACCTCGAAGTCCCACTCGATCTCTCGAAGGTCCTGTTTATCGCCACGGCGAATCAGTTAGGGACCGTCCACCCGGCGCTGCTCGATCGCATGGAGATGATCTCGCTGACGGGGTACACCGAAGACGAAAAGGCGCACATCGCGCGGCGCTATCTGATCCCACGCCAACTGAGCGAGCACGGCCTGCTCCCCGGGGCGATCGACTTCGAGGATCGCGCGCTGCGCCTCATCATCGGCGATTACACGCGCGAAGCCGGCGTGCGCAACCTCGAGCGGCTGCTGGGCGCGGTCGCCCGCAAAGTCGCGGCGCGCGTCGCCACGGGCGAGCTGCCGATCTCGGTGCCGCCCGGGGGCCTGTCGACGGCCGAAGATGTCGCGCCGCCGTCCGCGCCGCCGCTTGTCGTCGTGGACGCGGAACAGGTCGACGACTACCTGGGCCCGGCCCGCTTCAGGCGCGAAGTCGCGTTCCGCACTTCGCGACCCGGCGTCGCGACGGGCGTCGCCTGGACGGAGGCGGGCGGCGATGTGCTGTTCATCGAGGCGAGCCTGCTGCCCGGCGGCAAGGAACAGATCATCCTGACGGGTCAGCTCGGCAACGTGATGCAGGAGTCGGCGCGGGCCGCCGTCAGCCACATCCGCGCCAACGCCAGCGAGCTCGGCGTGGACGCCGACTTCCTCGAGCATCGCGACCTGCACATCCACGTGCCGGCCGGCGCCATTCCCAAGGACGGCCCGTCGGCCGGCGTCACCATGGCCACCGCGATTCTATCCGCCGCTCGACGTGAGCCCGTCCGCGAAGACGTCGCCATGACCGGCGAGATCACGCTGAGCGGCCTGGTGCTGCCGGTCGGCGGGATTCGCGAAAAGGCGCTGGCCGCGCGCCGATTTGGCATTCGCACGCTGATCCTCCCCGCACTGAACGAACCTGACCTGATTGAGATGCCGGCGGACCTCAAAGCCGACATGACGTTCGTTCCGGCCACAACGCTTGAAGACGTGCTGCGGGTCGCCCTTCCGGCGAAGGTCGAAGAGGGGCTCACCGAGCGAGCCACATAGGTTCCGACCCCGACCCGGCTCGAGCTCGGGCGCCCACGCGGCGGCCCCCAGCAGAGCCGATCTTCGTGCCTCGCGTCAAATGACAACCGTCGTCTTCTACATTTCCGGTCACGGCTTCGGTCATGCCTCGCGCGACGTCGAAGTCATCAACGCGTTGCTCGCTCGTCGTCCGGATCTGACCGTCGTCGTGCGCACCACGGCCCCGAGGTGGCTGATCGAGCTCACGGTGCGCCGGTCGACTGACGCTCAGGGCCCCCCAAGCGGAGTCGAGGGGCGCCGACACGTGCGCTACGAGCACATCGAATGCGACACCGGGATCGTGCAGATGGACAGCTTGCGTCTGGACGAAGCCGAAACGATCCGGCGCGCCAGCGCATTCATGTCAAAGCTGCCGGCACGCGTGGAAGAAGAAGTGGCGTGGCTGCGCGCGCACCGCGCCTCGCTCGTCGTCGCCGACATCCCCGCGCTTGGCGTCGCCGCCGGCGCGGCGGCCGGCGTGCCCGTTGCCGCCCTGGGCAACTTCTCGTGGGACTGGGCGTACGCGGCCTACCCCGGGTCCGACACCCTCGTCGACGGCATCCGTCGCGCCTACGCGGGCGCCGACGTTGCCTTGCGCCTGCCCATGTGGGGCGGCTTTGACGCGTTTGCCCATGTCACCGATGTGCCGTTCGTGGCGCGTCACTCGCGACGAGAGCCGGCGGCCACGCGGCGCGCGCTCGGGCTGCCGCTCGACGAGCCCCTGGTGCTCGTCTCGTTCGGAGGATACGGCGTCGACGGCATCGATCTCGCGCAGCTCAACCGGTTGCCGGACTACGTTGTCCTCGTGAGCGGGAGTGTGCCGTTCGGCCCGGCGCGCCGCCCGCTCGGCGAGAGCGGACGGCACGGCAGCCTCATGCCGGTCGATGAGCGCGCGCTCTACGCGAACGGGTTCCGATACGAAGATCTGGTGCGGGCCGCCAACATCGTCGTCACCAAGCCCGGCTACGGCATCATCGCCGAGTGCCTGGCCAACGACACGGCACTGCTCTACACGTCGCGCGGCCACTTCGTCGAGTACGACGTCTTGGTCGAGGCGATGCCGCGATTTCTTCGATCGGCGTTCATCAATCATGATGAGCTCTTCTCGGGACACTGGTTACCGCATCTCGACGCCCTGCTGGCGCAACCCGCACCGCCCGAGCGACCGGCCACCAACGGCGCCGACCTGGCGGCTGCTTTGCTCCTACGCCTGATCCGTTAGTTGTAGAGAGCGCAAAATTTTCGCCACGCCTTCGCCTGCGCCCAGGGCGCCGCGAGCAAGGTCGAGGCGCCACGCCACCAAGAACACAAGATGAGATCTGGCCTGGCAGCCCGTGGTGAAAGTCCCGACGGCATTCGACCGGTGAGCCATCCCCGCGGGCTGCGTTGCTCCTTCTTCAAATATGGGCCGATGTTCTCAGTCGTCGCGCCTTGCTCGCGGGGCGTCTCACCAGTCTCGGTGCTCGCCGGGACTTTCACCACGGGCTGCTGGGGGGCAGAAGTACAGAAAGCAAAGTGCAAAAGGATTGCTCGCGTTCCGCCTGCCGTGTGCCACCTGCCCCTCGCCCTCGACCCTCGACCGTCTGCCGTCTGCCGTGTGCCGTATCCCGTCGAGGACTCGCTACTGCTTCGTGAGCTCGGCCCGTCCGCTGACACCGCCGTCGCAGGCGGCGTAGAGAGACGAGCCCGTCATCCGCCCTCCTGTGCCCTCGAGCGTCAGCGTAAAGCTGCCTGTCAGCGATGAAAGGAACATCGGCGGCGTGCAGGTTGGGCGCGTCGACGGCGACAACACCACCGAGACGGTTGCATCCGTGCCGTTGCCGCCGACCGTGCCGCCGTCGACTCGCGCCACCAGAGGGAACGACGCCGTCCATGTGCCGCTCAGAAGACTCCGTGAGCCATCGAGCGGACGATCTTCTAGCTGTACCGTGACCGTACCGGTGCCGTTGACGCGGTCGGCCAGCGTGCCCAACCAGGTGCCGGACCGCGGGCCGAGCGCCGGCGGCGGCACAGGCGTGGGCGTTGTGGGTGTGCTGTCGCCACAAGCCGCGGCGGCAACGAGGGCCACCGCGGGAATGAGCCGGGAGATGCGCATCAACGGACCTCCGGGAAGCGAGCGTCGAACGCGAAGTACCCCGCGCGAGCCGCTCCGACGAACAAGCGGCCGCCAGAGGCTGCTGGTGGATAGAGAAAGCCGTCGCGCCAATCCCCCGCGCGCCAAATCTCGCGCCCGCTCGCGAGATCGAGGGCGACCAGGAACCCAGAAACGTACGGAACGAACGCGGCCCGGCCGTCGGCGTTGAGACTGAACGCGGCCGATCCGTTATGTCCGCCGGCGTAGCGCCAGCGCTCTTCCCTCGTGTCGAGGTCGTAGCCGACGATGTAGCCGGTGACCGATCCGGCAATGAGCACGCGACCGGATCGAGCCAGGGCGCGGAACTCTCGGTTGGTCGTCGTAATGATGCCCCGGATGTCGCCACGCAGTCGCGGCAGGGTCCAGCGCACGGCTCCGCTCCCCACATCGAAGGCGTAGATGAGGCCATCTCCGCTTGCCACGATGACCACGTCGTCGACGAGCACGGGCCCGCCAGCCCAGTTGGTCGAAAGCGATGGGTCATCCGGAGACGGAAAGGCAGCCTTCCAACGCTCTTTCCCTGTCTCTGCCTCGAGCAGCACGACGCCGCCGGTGTTGGGTGCACTGAACACCGTATAGGC
>JAIVJN010000500.1 GCA_020200025.1 Acidobacteriota bacterium
TCTACGAGCTGCGCAACTTCCAGGGGTTCACGGCGTGCCGATTAGCGTGGAAAGATGGGTGGTTGCGCGTGGTCGTGCTCCTCGACGCCGCCGCTCTGCACCCGCGATGGCAATTGAAGACTGTTCATCGCTCGGCGGCGGCGCCCGAGTGGAGACCGGGACAGTCGTTGACCGTCCGGCTGCTGATCGCGGACATGGGCGGACACGCCGAGCCTCCGCCCGTCTGCCTCGGCCGCTATCCGGCGGGGCGGGAAGCGGCGTTCACGTTGACCGACCATTGTGACTTCGACAACGCTAACCGTTTGCGGACGTTCCTCTACGGGAACGAGCCCGGGCGCGGCTGGCTGGGTCGCGGGCTGCGCTTCACCAAGTCGGTGTTCGCCGTGGAAACCCAGCCGGAAGGGTTGCCGGCCGACACGCTGCGCAATGACGAATACCGGCAGCTCATCGAAGCGCTGGCGGAAGACGGCAGCGAAATCGTCCCGCATAGCTTGAACGAGTGGGGCGATCTCGACTTGAAGACGTTCGAAGATGCGCTGGCCCGGGTGGCCGTTGAATGGTCACCACGCATTTGGATCGATCACGGATATCTGCCGTACAACTACGCAATGGGGGGCGGCGACGACACGCGCTACGATCTACTGGAGCGACTCACGAGCCACGGATTCGTTGCACTCGCCGCGGATCACGATATTCCCGCCGACTCGTATGCCTCGCTCAATATGCTGGCGCCACCCGGCTCCGATGTCCGCGCCGTCGCTGCCGCGGCGTGGTTCCATCTTCGCCATCAACGGACGGGTATTGCCCTGCGCTATCTGCGCTCCGCAATCAAGCGTCGGTTGGTCGGCCCGTCCGGGTATGTGCTCGATGGAGTGCTGCTGTCAGTAGGAAGTGTCGCCAAATTCTGGGAGCGCACGGGACACGTCTCGCGCGCGAACTGGAGTCAGAGCTGGGGCATTACCTGGCGTCGGCTGCGCGCGATCGCTCGCAGTGGCCCTGGCGCCCTTCGCATCAGCCATACGCGAAAGGAACTGCTCGAGGTTGCGTCGGTCGTGTATCCGGAACGGGGCGTGCCGCTCGCGCAAGCACGTTGTGACGAGATGCTGCTGTTTACGACCCTCGAAGCCGTCCACACCAAGGATGTCTACACGCCTCGCGCCTTGACTCGTCTGCTGGAAGAACGCGGGCTGCACATTGGACACACTTACCTTCTCAACGAGCTTCCCTATATCGCTGGTGTCTTCGATCACCAATCGGGTACGCTGAGGCTGTCGACCGAATGGGAGACGTTCCTCGACACCCTCGCGGAGGCGACAACGTCCCAACGTTTGTGGAACCCGACGGCGAGCGCGCTTTTGCAGTACATGCGCAACGTGCAGCATGTGTCGGTGCTGCCCGACCTCGATCGCGAAGCCGCTGTGGTCATCAACCGATCCCCGCGGGCGCAGCGGAACATCACCGTCCTGTTGCTCCTGTTGCCGCGCTCCATCCAGCCCGATCACGTGACGTGGGCCGGTGCGCCGCCGACCGGTTGGCGATACTGGGACGACTGGCTGGCGATCTGGGGCGACTTGAAACCCGGTCAGTCCGCCCGCATCGAATGGGCCGACAATCGGCGCAGCCGTGCCGCCACCAGGGTCCCCGTGCCTGCCACGTTGTCCCTCACGTCCGGGGTCGCGGTAAAGAGCTCCCCGTAGTCAACGCCGTGTCAGCGGGGCGCGTGCGCGGGACGATCGCAACGTGCAGCGGCCCCTCTGTGAGAGCTCATACGATGCCGACGCCTAAGGTGATCGTCAACCGCGACTTCGACCCGTTCTATCACGCTCTGTACATCAAGGGGCTCCACGAGCTGTTCGCGGCCGGCGAGATTGCGTATTCGCTCGACGATTTTCCTCGATCGCTCTCGCACCAGATGGCGTTCATCGTCACTGGGCCAAGGCCGCGCCACGTCTTCGTGTGCCACAGCGACTACGCGAGCTACCACGGTGCCGGACTCGAGTGGTGCGAGCTCTACGCGAAGATCAACATCGATCCGGGTGCGCCCGCGCCGCGCCGCGATGTCCCGGTGCTCGCCATCGGGCCAAGCTTCGGCGTCCAGATCTACTCTCCGCTGTCAGCGTTCTACCGTGCGTGCATCTCATTCCGTTTCTCGGACGCCAATCCTCGCGAGCACTTTGCGAACTACTATCGGCAACGGCGCTACCGACTTCCGGAAGCCTCCTACACGCCCGGACGAACGGCGCCGGACTACATTTTTTTTGCGGGAACGTTATGGCCCGACGATCCCGAGACCAACGCCTCTCGCGCGCGCTTCATCGAGGCCTGCTCCTCGATACCACACGTGCGCTTCGAGGGCGGATTCAGGCCGGTCCCGAAAACCGCCACCGATCGCGGTGAGTACGACCACCTGACGGCCCCGCGAGAGTATGCGCTGGCCGAATACCTGGAGCACACCAAGCGGTCGGTCGTCGTCTTCAACACGCCGGCGGTGGGCGGCTGCCTCGGCTGGAAGTTAGGGGAGTTCCTTGCCCTGGGCAAGGCCATCATCTCGACGCCGCTCAATAGAACGCTACCGGCTCCGTTGGTTCATGGCCAGCATGTCCACTACGTGGACGGCTCGCGCGAGGCGATCAAAGACGCGATCGAGCTCGTCCGCCGTGACACGGGGTATCGAACCCAGCTCGAGCGGGGCGCCCGACAGTACTATGTCGATTACCTCCGCCCGACCGCGGTGATGACGCGTGTGTTGAACGCGGCTGCTGGCGCCGACCGCGTGCCGGCCGCAGCCTCAGCATATGCCTAGGAAGCTCGCGACATGATTTGCACCGTCGTAGGCGCCCGACCGAATTTCATGAAGATGGCGCCCATCATTCTCGAGGCGCAACGGCGCGGCATACCGCCACTGTTCGTGCACACCGGCCAACACTACGACGCGGCCATGTCGTCCATCTTCACCGACGAGC
>JAIVJN010000335.1 GCA_020200025.1 Acidobacteriota bacterium
TCTGCTGGCCGCTCATGCCCTGGCAGTACATCGTCAGGTTGAAGCAGCCGCCGCTGGCTCCATCCGCATGATCGAACGTGATGCCGGCCTCGTCGAGCCATACCTGGAGGACACCGGCCTGAAAGCCGACCTTCAACCCTCCACCAGCCATGATGAGCGCGCGCTTGGCCATCGGTTGCCTCTCACACCACGAGCGTGTAGCCGGGATCGAGCTTCTGATGGTGCACGAGAATCTCGTGGATGTCGTACGGGTGAGTGGGTCGCCCTGTCAATGTATTTCGCAGGACCTGGAAGACGTGACCGAGTCCGGCCGCGTCGTCGATGTCGATATCGGCACGCCATTCCTTGGATCGAACGAAGAAGGTGAGCTGCAGGTTGCCGTAACCGTCAGCGGTTTTGAAGCTGCCTGCCCGGTCGAATCCTGCCGGTGGATGGTGCTGACTTTCATCGGCCTCCTCGAACAAGCCCGAGGCAGAGGCATTCTTGGTCTCTTCACGCAACTCGTGCGCAACGACGGCAAAAAACCGATCGCGACGCAGCTCCGTGAGCTCGCGCACGAACGACAGGACTGTCTGCCCTCCCGCGAACACCGTCGTTCGCGTCTTGGCGACGATATTGAGCAGTCCGGCACGGCGCTCGTTGTCGAGCGCGGCGTAGAGGGTGGCACCAGAGCGACCTTCGAATCCCAGGACGTTGGCGCTCACGTCGAGGCAGGCGCGGCTTTCGTCGACGAGCGTCGCATAGGATGGAAATACGACGGACAGCACCTTGTCCGGATCGACGGGGAACACGCCGTGCATCTCGGTCGTGCCGCTTGGCGCGATGCTGACGAAGCTGCCGACGGCTCGATACGACGGCGGGTCGATCGCAATTCGATGGACGCCGCCGTTCGGTTCGGTGCGCAGTCCTGTGAGGGTGGGACCCCGCCCCGGTGAGACCCAGATGCGTCGCTCGTCACCGAATCGCTGATTGCGCACGCTGACGATCACGTCTTGGGCCAACGTTCGTCCGTGCACATCGGTCAGCGTAAGCCGGAGCTTGCCTTCGTCGGCCATGACGGTCTGAAGCCTGTTCAGTTATCGCATCAGGGGGGACGGCCTTGCAGTTCTCATGAACACGCCCGAGCCCTGAGAACGCGTTGCGAAATCAGCCGTGCCAACCTGGCAGCGCGCTCTGAAGCAACCGTCACTGTAGCGAAATTCCGACGCCGGCGGTGAACATCGTTTGTCGAGGCGCTGCGGGGGTAGACGGAGCCGCCGAGACGGCCGCGAGCTGATGCCAGCGCAGATCGAAGCCGACGCCGAAACGATCGGTGATGAACCAGCGCGCGCCGGCACCGTAGTTGAGCGTACGTGACCACTCCCGGTCCACCATCGGCGGCGTGGCCGGACTTGCCGGGCCGCTGGCCTCGCTGCGCACCCGACCTTGCCCGAGACCGACGCTCAAATAGCTCCATCCGAGCCGGCGGCCAAAATTGAGCGACAACTGCGGGGCAATGGTGGTCAATCGGGTCGAGACGTCGGGGAGTGGCGTAGGAGGGGTCGTGGTGGGCTCCGGTGGAGCCGGCGTCGCGGTGCCTCGGGCCGTGAGGTATGCGGCGCCGATGCCCACACTGATCGGGCCAACTCTGGCCACGCGGAGATGTGCGCCGACTTCGAAGCCGAGCGCGCGCGACGGCACCTCGGTGCCTGTCGGAACGAGCGGCGTCCAGCCTGCGGAGGTAGGCAGGCCAACCGATGCTCCGCGTACATCGGCGACGAGGCGCGGTATGGAATCTGTCGTCTGCGCGCTGCTCACGCTCGCGACGAGCAACAGGCTCGCCGTTGCGAGCGACGTCCTGCGAGCTGTCATCAATACCCAGCGCTCTTCATGCCGTCCGGCAGCTCGCCGCGCGACTCTTTGACGATCCGGACGCCGGCGCTGGCACCGACCCGGGACGCCCCGGCAGCCACCATGGCTTGGAGCTGCTCGAGATCGCGTACGCCGCCGGCCGCCTTCACGCCGATGTCCTCGCCGACCACTCGCCGCATGAGGGCGACATCGGCGACCGTGGCGCCGCCCGGACCGAATCCGGTCGACGTCTTGACGAAATCCGCACCGGCCGCCTTGGTCAGAGTGCTCGCCGTCACCTTCTCGGCGTCGGTCAGGAGCGACGCCTCGATGATGACCTTGCTCACAACACCTGCACTGCGGCAGGCAGCCGTCACACCCTCGATGTCGGCGGTCACGAGCCGGTAATCGGCGGACTTCAGCGCGCCCACGTTGATGACCATGTCGACCTCGCGAGCGCCGTCGAAGATGACGCGGCGGGTCTCGTACTGCTTCACGTCGGGCGTCGTTGCGCCCAATGGAAACCCGACCACCGAACAGACGCCAACCTGCGTGGTGCGGAGCAGGCGGGCGGCCAGCGCGACCCACGTCGGGTTGATGCATACCGTCGCGAAGCTGAACTCCGATGCCTCGGCACA
The DNA here is from genome assembly GCA_020200025.1 of Acidobacteriota bacterium. Classification (GTDB taxonomy): domain Bacteria; phylum Acidobacteriota; class Vicinamibacteria; order Vicinamibacterales; family UBA2999; genus JAIVJN01. The sequence continues at coordinate 2,469 of JAIVJN010000335.1, forward strand.
CAACCGCTCGATGTCGGCCGCCGTGGCATCCGGCTTGAGAAGGGTGTGGTCGATGAGTGCGGCCACGGCTCCCGCGCCACCGCCCGCGGCATGCAGTCCGAGCCGCGACGCGCCCGCTGCGAGCACACCGCCAATCTGAGAAGGACAGCAATCGAACAGCAGCCCATGGCACGTGCAATGCGCCGGTGCCACGGCTCCGGCCGCTGTCAGCTCTTGAAGAATGAGGTCGATGACCCGTTTGATGTCAGTCACGCGAACAACGCTCTATCGCAGCCGCTCGAGCTGATGGATCTTCGCCAGCCGCGCGATATAGCGGGGCTCGCGCATCGCCGTTCCCAGCCAGGTCTCGACGATGGCGCAAGCGTCCGAGGGGGTGACGAGCGTGGCGCCAAGCGCCAGTACGTTGGCGCCATTGTGTTCGCGTGCATAACGCGCCAACGTGCGATCCGTACACATGGCCGCTCGGATCCCATCGATCTTGTTCGCGGCAATCGCAGAGCCCAGACCGGCGCCGTCGATGACGATGCCGGCGTCGACTTCGCGCCTGGCGACGAGGCGCGCCACCTGCGCCGCCACGTCGGGATAGTCCACCGGCTCGGGACCCTCGGTGCCCACGTCGGTCACGGCCAAGCCGCGCCGGCGCAGGTGCTCCACCAGCACTTTCTTCACCATCACCCCGGAGTGGTCGCTCCCGATCGCCAAGGACTTGACCTCGGCGGTGGGCACGAGCTGGGCAAGATCCACATCGGGCGTCGGCGCGACAACCGTCACGCGCTTCGCTCGCAACGTATCGGCAGCGAGCGGCGTGACCTGCCCGCCTTTGTTGAGCGCCACCGTGGTTCCGGCCTCGATGCCCCTCGCATCGACTTCCGTGATGAGGTCGAACGCCTTCATGCGCTATTCACCTGTTCGAGCCTTTGTGCCCGGCGCAATCTGCACGCTGCACTCGCCACAGCAGGCGGCCGTGGGCAATCGGCACGAGACACTCCGGTAACTCTGCACGCTGCACTCTCAACTGCACTCTGCACTCTGCACTCCGTATGCTACCCTGCGCCACGCATGACGCCGACCGACGTCTCGATCCTGTTGACCAGTGATGCGCTACAGACACGAATTCGCGAGCTCGCGGCCGAGATCCGGCGTGACGCGCCCGGCGTCGAGCTCCATTTCATCTGCGTCCTCAAAGGCGCATTTCTCTTCCTCGCCGATCTCCTTCGGGCCATGAAGGGTCCGGTCACGGTCGACTTCCTTGCCGTGACCAGCTATGGAACCGCCACCAGCTCGTCCGGTGAGGTTCGCCTTGTCAAGGACCTCGATACCGGCCTGCAAGGACGCGACGTGATTATCGTCGAGGACATTGTCGATACCGGCCTCACGCTGCACTACCTGCAGGATATCTTGCGTGCCCGCGGGCCGCGCTCGTTGAAGACGGCGTGTCTGCTGAGCAAGCCGGCGCGGCGCAAGATCAGCGTCGACGTCGAGTACATCGGGTTCACCATCGAGGACCGATTCGTCGTCGGGTACGGCCTCGATTACGACGAACGCTACCGCAACCTCCCGTTTATTGGCGCCCTCCCGTAGCCACGGCCAGGCGTACGGCGTCCGCGGCCTGGCGTGCCGCGGCAAGCACGTCATTCTCGGGGAGGGAGAGCACACGTCCTTGCTCCATCAGCACGCGGCCATTCACGATCGTGGCCTCGACGTCGTCGCCCCGCGTCACGTAGACGAGGTGAGAGATGGGATCGTACATCGGCGTCTGGCGCGGACGGTCCATCCGCACGACGATGAGGTCGGCACGCTTGCCCACTTCGAGCGAGCCGACGCGATCGTCGAGCCCCAGTACACGCGCGCCCTCGATGGTCGCCATGGCGAGGGCTGTCTGCGCGCTCAGTGCGCGCGGATCGCGAGTGGTCAGCTTGTGCAGAAACGCCGCCTGGCGCATGGCTTCGAACATGTCCAGATCGTTGTTGCTTGCTGCGCCGTCGGTCCCGAGGCCCACGGCGACACCAGCCGCCAGGTACTCGACCACGGGAGCCGCGCCACTAGCGAGCTTCATGTTGCTCTCGGGATTATGCGACACGCCGACGCCATGGCGCTCGAGGGTGACGATCTCTTCGGGTGTCACCCAGACGCCGTGAGCGGCGACGATGCGCGGACCCCAGAGCCCGAGCGCGTCCAACACTCCGACGGGGCGCTGGCCGAATCGCGCGCGAGTCACTTTCTCTTCGTCTGCTGTCTCCGCGAGATGGATCAGCAGCGGGACGTTGTGCTTCAGCGCCAGCGCCCGGCATGCCACGAGCGTCTCGCGATTGAGCGTGTAGGTGGAATGCGGCGCCACCGCCGGTGTAATCAGCTCGTCGCCGGCGTAGGCGGCGACAAACCTCTCGGCGCGCGCGAGCCCGTCGGCAGGCGTCACGGCATCGGCCACCGGAAATTCGATGATCGTCTGCCCGAGGACACCGCGCAGACCGGCTTCTTTCGTTGCGGTCGCGACGTCTTCTTCGAAGTAATACATATCGGCGTACGTCGTGGTCCTCGACGGCGACGATGCGACCGCCTTGGATAGCGACCGACCCGGGCGACAGCATCCGGCGCTCGCCGTCCATCGTGACGACCGTGCCATTGGCGACGATGAGGGTGCTGTCACCTGGTGTCTGGCGTGCGCACGCGCTCGCGAGCACGAGGAGCAGGGCGAGCAACAGGTGAGCGAGCTGGCACGGCCCTTTCCCGTGCGTAGACTCGCGCCCGTGTCTCTCGCGGTACACGCTTCGACGCTCGCCGTTCACGTTGCTCGGCGATCTGGCGAGTCCACCAACCTGGCCGACCCGCCCCCCCAGGGCCACCGGCCGACCGGCGCACTCACCGATTGACGCGAGGTCTGGTATAGGCGCGTCGGATCGAGTGATCGTCGTGCCGGCTTCTTGTCGAATCCGCATGCATGGCGGATTTTATGCGATGGCCCATCGCGTGTAAGCTTCTGTGGCCGTGGTGCACTTGGTCGACCATCCGCTCGTGCAAGACATCCTGCTCGAGCTGCGCGATGCGGCGACGCCGCCCGAGCGATTTCGCCAGCTCGCGGGACGGATCAGCATCTTGCTCGCGGCCGAGGCGCTGCGGGATGTCCCGAGTGAAGCGCACAGCGTGCTGACGCCGCTCGGGCCCGCCCATGGCCGGCGAGTAACGACCGACGTGGTTCTCGTCCCGGTGCTTCGCGCCGGCCTCGGGATGTTGCCCGGAATGCTGGAGCTCGTTCCCTACGCTCGCGTCGGACACCTGGGCCTGCAGCGCGACGAGCTGACGGCCGTCGCGTCGCAGTATTACGCCAAGCTGCCGCCGCGCCTGGAGAACAGCTTCGTGCTGATGATCGATCCGATGCTGGCCACGGGCGGCAGCGCCGTGGCCGCCTTCGATGAGCTCACCGCGGCTGGAGCGAGACACATCCGTCTGGTGTGCATCGTCGCCGCGCCGGAGGGGATCCGCGCCGTCGAGCAGCACTATCCGAGTGTCACCATCTATACGCCGGTGATCGACCAGGGGCTCAACGATCGCCGGTTCATCGTGCCGGGGCTTGGCGATTTCGGCGACCGGCTGTACGGAACCTTATAGCGCAGAGTTCAGAGTTCAGCGTGCAGAGTTCAACGGCGTCACTTTGCACTTCGCACTTTGAGCTGATACGATTTCGTCCGGTGGCGCGCTTGGCTCAGCGGTAGAGCACCGCCTTCACACGGCGGGGGTCGGTGGTTCGAATCCACCAGCGCGCACCACTTAACTATCTGAAACCAAACTTCTTAAGCTCATCGGGACCGAGCCCGTGATCGTTGTAAAGCCTGACGGTAGGCTGATCGGTCCATTGCCGATGAACGTCCAGCCAACTCGATTTACACGGAGGAGGTAGGCGAGCCTATCGAGGACGGCGACCGAATCCAGCGTACGCTCCCGAACGGAACGATAGAGGTGTACGAAGTGTTAGCCTCGCATTTTCAAAGCGAGGTGGCGAATGCCGTGCCTGCGATGGACCAGTTGGACGTTCAGCGACTGAGCCCTCGAACGAGAAACGTTCCGCAACCTCCGGTTCAACCGTCTGTGGTGTACAACATCACCGGGAGCAATCCGAGGGTAAATGTCAACTCGACTGATCACTCCACAAACGTCGTCAACGTTTCCGCCGACGATCTGTTCGATAAGCTTCGGCGTGCCCTCGGAGCAGGTGTCGCCGACGAATCCAAACGCAATGAGCTGTTAGAGCGAGCCATGGCGCTCCACGATGCAGTGCATCAGTCGTCGTACGTTGCACGTTATCAAGAGTTCATCGCCTCAGCCGCCGACCATATGACTCTACTGTCACCGTTCATTCCAGCCCCCGGGCAGTTTTTTGGCCCGTAGCCCATGATCCGGGAGGCGGAGTCCAGGAAGTACCGCAGTCTAATCGAACAGGGCGAACGGGGACCCTTGAGGCTGTCCCGAGAAGTAGGCACGCGCAGCGTTGAAAGCTCGTTACGACCATCCGCGCTTCACAAACTCTTGCCGTTTCTGGCCCGCCATCCGGCGCGCGCCGTCCTCGTCACCGTCCGGAAACAGTTGCGAATGGATCAACTCACCGTCCACGTAGAAGCGCGCCTCGCGTCGACCTTCCACCGTCCGGATCGTGGCCCGTGCGATCCGTTCGCCTTTGATGAGCGTCCAGATCGCCGCTACACTGAATCCCTGGCGCCAGCAGATGGTTGAGCGGCGCACTCGGGTGAGCCTCACACACCCACCCCTGATCGTCACGGCGCGGACAATGTGCCGGCATCAATGGACTCGCAGCAACTGCCGCAACTTCTCTTTGAGCCGCGGCAACACGTCGTGGCCTTCATAGTGGGTGCCGCGGTTGCCGCGGTCATCCTCGATGGGTAGTCCGTGCTCGGTGAGCACTTCCTGAATAGCCGCGGCGTAGGCGCGGCTGACTTCCTCTATGCCGAACGCTTCCTCCACTTGCAGGACGAGCCGCTCCGCTTCGTCATCCCACGCCATCAATGCACCCGGAACTGCTACCGATAGGTTGTGATCAACGCCCGCAGGCGTTCGATGCCCTGCTCGGCGCGGTCGGCTTGCTCCACGTACTGTTCGACGACGGAATCGGGCAGGCGCTGCCCGGCCACGTGGGCCTCGGTCAGCGCCCGCACAATCGCGTTGGCACGCCCGGCCAACTCCAGCGCTTGCTCGTACGAGGCGAGCAGTTCCAGAAAGGCCGCATCGCTCACGGCGGCCATCACCGCGCCGGCGCCTCGCGGTTCGCTGTCTCGGTGGGAGGCGCGCGCGCGACCGCCGCGAGATCGTCCGCCAGCAGCTCGGCTAGCTCCGCCAATCCCGCATGGAAGTGATCCGGGTACACGCCGTTCGTGGCGATGGTGGCCTGCTGAATGACAGCGGCGAGCCCTCGTGCCCGCCGCAGTCGCGCTTCAATGGTGACTGTGCTCATCTTTGGTCTCCGCTGTCCCGGCCACCGATCGCACGCGGCTACGAAACGTCGTCGATTCGGTGGGCTGCAGTTCAATCGTGATCGTGGGGCCGTGAGTCTTCTCCGCGAGCACGACGTCGCTGCCGAGCTCGAGAAGCGTCGAGTAAGACGAAAGCGCCACGTCCATCAGCCATGCGACCGCGCTCCACTGGACGGCGGCCGGGTCGAGGCAGCCGCGTTCGATCGCGTGACGCAGTCCCTCGAGCGCGCCACCCATGCACTGATAGGCGTCTCGAATGTCATCCGCGGAGAGCGGAAGACGGGTGTCCGGCTGACAGGGGGCCTTCACCGCACACCCCCGATCTGGAGGCCAACCGCGAGGCCCAGCGCATAGGCGCGCGGCACCTCGGTCGTCCGCAGGGTCAGCACGAGATCAGACAGCGGCATGTTCGCCCCGTCGCGCGTTCGGAGCGTGACGCCTGTCTGCTCGTGATGGTCGACGATTCGAAGCGCCCGGGCGAAGTTGGGATCGCGTTTGGCCAGTCGATCGCTGATCGCCGCGATCGTGTCGAAGTCGAAGATGCCCGCGGCGAGCACGCGGGGATCGCGGCGGCCGCCGGCGGTAAACACTCGGCCACGATCTGCGGCTCGGCGCTGGTGCCCGCGCTGGCGAGGGCCTCGAGCAGCGACAGCGGCGCCTTCATCGCGCACCGTCCATCATCTGGATCTCGGCCACGCGGAGGTAATCACCGACCGCATTCAAGCGGGAGATGCGCTTGCCGGCCTCGTCCGCGAGCCACGTGAGGCCCGAGAGGTCGAGAGGATTCTCGTCGTCTCGTGCGACGACGGCGAGGAACGCGGTGACGGCGGAATGAATCAGGTCGACGTCCTCTTTGTATTGCCGGGCGTCGAAGTCGGGCGGGACGCTGACGGGCAGGGATTTCCAGTCGGGCGCGCTCTGGGGCTTCGCGATCACGGGGCACCTCCTGGTGTGCCCCCGCTGAGGGCCTGCTACGATGAGGCAGGCTCGTCTCCGGGTCCTATCCGGTTACGGGTTTAGGCTCGCTTGCGGGCTACCACCCGCTTGCGAGCCGTCTTCTTGGCCTCGCCTTTCTGCTCGAGCCACAACTGAATACCTCGCCTGATCTGCTCGCTTTCAGAAATGCCGTCGCGCGTCTTGATCGTTCGCAACGCCTCCAGTAGCTCAGGATCAATCTTCAGTGTGTATGGCTTCTTGGGCGACACCGTGGAAATATCATACATACCTGTCCATACCATGTCAAGCCGTGGCTCTGATGCGGAATTCTGCCAGTTCTGGCAATATTCCGAGGGGCCTATCCGGTGCGGGAAATCCCGCGCCCGCTGGCTTGCCTGGCTCCAGCAGTAGGCGGGTATACGCCCGCTAGCTGTCGGGTGATTTTCCGGGGACGTCGATGAGGTTGTCTCACTCGAGGCATGCTGAGATCGCTCAATCGGAGCGCTGCAAGGCGCGATTGAGTGTCTCAAACCAGTCGCTGGGAACTAGACCCTGTCCATGCCGATCGCGTGGGACGAGCTCAGCTCGCGGCTTCAGCCGACCCGCTTCACTGTGCGTTCCGCGCCGCGACGGCTCGCACGATTGGCGTCGGACCCGTGGGCGGACTACTGGACGAGTAGCCAGCAGATCGCGGATGAGGCATTCGCCGTCGTCAGTCGCCTCTGAGCAATGCGAACGAGAGGATTGGACGGGAACCACAGCCTAGTGGACTGTACTCACTGAAGTACTACTAATTCGATGCGCTGGGTTCCCGGTTGAGAGTCTCACCCAGCCAGGAGGAAAAGTGCGTTCGAAACATGCTCTTAAATCGCGATGCTGGCGCGCAAACGTGGCGAGTTGCGCCTGCCGTGTTCTGTCGCGTCAAGGTGTTCGCGGATGACGTGCTCCGACAATCTCCGATCGCGGACGGGTTCAGTGATTTGCGGCATGGCGGTCCGACAGGAATCGACTGTGGCCGCTCGCGCCTGTAGACTCGTCACCATGCCCAAACAACTCGTGGCCCTCGCGGCACTCGCGGTCACGTGCATCGCCCCTGCCGTCGCACAACACGCGAAGCCGCAATCTGCAGAAGAAATCCGCACGATCGCGCTGGTGAACCGGGCGGCGGGTCTTCTCGAGCGTCGCGGCAAGACGTCGGCGTTCGCAGAATTCCGCAAGCCCAACAGTGAGTGGTTCCACGACGACACCTACCTGTTCGCCTACGATATGGAGCTCAACGTGCTGCTCAATCCGGCATTCCCGGAGCGCGAAGGCCGGAATCTGGCAGGCCAGCACGATGCAACCGGCAAAGCTGTTCATGATGAAATTCTCTCCGTGGTGACAGCCAACCGCGCCGGCTGGGTTGACAGCGTGATCGCACGGCCTGGTTCCACGACGCCCGCACGAAAGCGCGTCTATGTGGTGTCCGTAATGATCGATGGTAGGCCGGGAATCCTCGGTTCTGGCTTTTACCCGCAGTAGGTCGCATCAAACGAAGACCGGCAGTTTGCGCAGTACTCCTGTTACGAGCGGCGGAACGCCGCCGCACGCGACAGCGACGGCGTGCTGATTTGAATCCCCCAGGCGGACGCGCTCTCTCGGAGACCACGGGCACACTCGCCACCGTTCGCCGCTCCACCCTTACCAATACGTGCTCACAGGCATATACAGATGCGCATATGCGCACACGCACATCGCTCTATCTC